>NZ_CP013259.1:0-318133 GCF_001700895.1 Buchnera aphidicola (Diuraphis noxia) | reverse complement strand
GGGCATGGAAACCTGCATGACTTTAGGTACTTTGAGCTCTTTACAAGCAAAAAAATTAGCCGCTGCAGGTTTAGATTTTTATAATCATAATTTAGATACTTCTCGCAAATTTTACACTAATATTATTACTACTCGTACCTATCAAGAAAGATTAGACACATTAAACAAAGTTCGCAATGCTGGAATGAAAATTTGCGCTGGAGGTATTATCGGTTTAGGAGAAAACATACAAGATCGTATGGAATTATTGATGGAATTATCTAATTTACCTATTCATCCAGAAAGTGTACCTATTAATATGTTAGTAAAAATTCCGGGAACTCCAATGGAAAAGAATAAAAATATAGAACCATTCGATTTTATTCGCATAATTGCTGCTGCGCGTATTATGATGCCAAAATCTTATATTAGACTATCTGCAGGACGAAACAATATGAATGATCAAACACAAGCGATGTGTTTTATGGCTGGAGCAAATTCCATTTTTTATGGATGCAAACTACTTACTGCAAGTAATCCAGAAGAAAAAAATGATTTAAAATTATTACATAAATTAAATTTATATCCAGAATATAAAAACGAAACTACACTGAAAAAAAATACTAACAATTTAATAATTCAAGAAAAAAAAATTCACAAAGATCAATATTATAATGCCGCAATATTTTCATAAACAAATATGATTAATATAGTTCTGTGAGAGATATTAATTAGTCATTTTAAATTAAACATACAAAAAATTTTCTTTAATTTTTAACTAAAACAATTATATTTTTATGAATATAATCTTAAAAATTTAAAATCTAAAATCTAAAATGTAGAGTAACTCAATATTATAGTAATGTGTTATTTTACTAAATACACAAAATTAAATATATCGAGTTACTTTACTGTTATTAAGATTGTAGATTATCTGATATTAAGATATTGATTATTATTTTAAATATATTTTTTAATAATTGATTCAAAAAACATAGGATTTTTATGATTAAAAAATTTTTTATTACTGGAACTGATACTAATATAGGAAAAACATTCGTCAGTCAAATTTTATTAAAAAAAGCGAATCAATATGGATATAACACTGCAGGATATAAACCTGTATCTTCTGGATGTAAAAAAACATCATTTGGATTTTTAAATAATGATGCAATAATATTAAAAAAAAATAGTTCTGTAGAATTAAATTATCAAGAAGTTAATCCTGTTGCATTTATTGAAAATGCTCCACCTCATATTTTAAGTGATATTTATACTCAAGAAATCAAGATACAACAACTTTCTCTTGGGTTAAAAAACATTATGAAAAAAAGCAATTGGATTTTAATAGAAGGAGCCGGTGGATGGTATACACCTTTATCTTATGAAAAAACTTTTTCAGATTGGGTTAAAAAAGAAAAATTAATTGTCGTTATTGTTATTGGCATTAAATTAGGATGTATAAATCATGCTATTTTGACAGAAAAAGCTATTATTTCTGATAAACTAAAATGCGGTGGTTGGATTGCTAATAATATTTTTCCTAAAAATCAATATAATCATTATTATATCCAAACTTTGCTGAAATATATTAAATCACCTCTATTAGGTATAATTCCTTATTTTAAGAATAAGAATTATATAAATCTTAACGAAATAAAGATTAAACTACCTCAATAAATTTAAAAAAATTTAATGATTAATATCATTTCTAACAAAGATGGATATCTTTGTATAATTTAATTTAAATAGACAGGAAACTTGGTGCAAATTTTTAATACTTGATTTTTAATATTAGAAATATTTTCTGTATCATCTATGTTATTTAAAATACTAACTATCCATTTAGATATTTTAGACACTTCTTTTTCTTTAAAACCTCTTCTAGTAACTGCCGGGGTTCCAATTCGTATTCCTGAAGTAATAAAAGGGCTTTTTTCATCATCAGGGACAGTATTTTTATTGATAGTTATATTTGCTTTACTTAAAGCAATATCTGCGTCTTGTCCAGTGATTTTTTGATTATTTAAATCAATTAAAAATAAGTGATTATAAGTTTTTCCAGAGACTACTTTATATCCCTCTTTTAAAAAAATTTTAGTCATAATTTTAGCATTTTCTACTATTTGTATTTGATATTGCTTAAACTGTGGTTCTAAAGCTTCTTTAAACGCAATAGCTTTTCCAGCAATGACGTGCATTAGTGGGCCTCCTTGAGTACCTGGAAAAAGAGATAAATTTAATTTTCTGTATAGCACATTATCTCCATTTTTAGCTAAAATCAATCCTCCACGAGGACCCGCTAATGTTTTATGAGTAGTGCTAGTCACCACATGTGCATAATTTATTGGACTTGGATAAATTCCTGCTGCTACTAATCCAGCAATATGAGCAATATCTACAACAAGATAAGCGTTTACTTGATCTGCAATGTCACGCATTTGTTTCCAATCACAAATTCCAGAATATGCAGAAAAACCACCAATAATCATTTTAGGTTTATGTTTTTTACTCAAAAATAATAGTTCTTCATAATCAATATCACCATTTTTATTTACTCCATATGAAATTACATTGTACATCTTTCCTGAGAAATTCACATGAGAACCATGAGTTAAATGTCCTCCATGTGATAATTTCATACCTAATATTGTCTCTCCAGGTTTTAATAAAGCGGAATACACAGCAAAATTAGCTTGAGAACCAGAATGTGGTTGCACATTAGCATAATCGGCATTAAATAACTGTTTTGCACGACTAATTGCTAATTCTTCAATTATATCTACATATTGACATCCACCATAATAACGTTTTCTAGGATATCCTTCTGCATATTTATTAGTTAATTGGGATCCTTGTACATTCATAATATAATTACTTGTATAATTTTCTGATGCAATTAGTTCGATGTGATTTTCTTGTCGTTCTTTTTCTTTTTCTATTGCCGACCATAATTCTGGATCATATTTTGATAATGTTATTTTTTTGTTAAACATTTTTTTCCTAAAAATTAAATTTAGTTAAAATTCGTTATGGAGAAAATAAATTTTTATTCAAAAAAAATTTTAATTTTTTTAATTAATTCATTTCTTGAAAAGTAATATTGTTCTCGTTTTTTTAAATCTTTAATTAAAAAATATTCTTTTTTTGTATGCTCATCATCAATTAAAATCATAATTCTTGCTGAAGTGTTTATAGCATTTTTTATTATTTTTTTAATTTTTTGATTAGAAAAATCAATAAATATTTTTAATTTTGGATATTCATTTCTTATTTCTTCAGATAAATTTATAGCTATGTTTTTACTTTGATCAATTATTCCTGCAATATAAATATTTACTTCTTCTATAGTTTCAGAAAAAAGATTAAGTTTTTTCACTAATAAAACTAAACGCTCCATTCCTATAGCAAATCCTATTGCAGATGTATTTTTAGCCCCCATATCTTTACATAAAAAATCATATCGTCCTCCTGCACAAATAGTGTTTTGAGATCCTAATTTATCACTTTTCCATTCAAATACAGTGTTATTATAATAGTCTAGCCCCCTTACTAAAATAGGGTTATATTTATATTTGATTCCATAAGAATGGATAATTTTACACAGATTTTTAAAATCAACATTTTTATCTTTATCAATATAATTACTTAATAATGGAGCTTCTTCTAATATTTTTTGAACTTGTTTATCTTTAGAATCTAAAATTCTTAAAGGATTAGTATGTAATTTTCTTTTACAATCTTTATCTAACAGATGTTCATGTTTTTTTAAAAAACATACTAATTCTTTTTTATATTGATATCTCTCAATTTGAGAACCAATTGAATTAATTTCTAAAGTTAAATATGAATGAATACCTATTCTTTTCCAAAAACGGTTTGTCAATAAAATTAATTCTAAATCAATATCTTTCGTATCTAATCCAAATACTTCTACACCTAATTGATAAAATTGACGATATCTACCCATTTGAGGTCTTTCATATCGAAACATAGGACCTAAATACCAAAATCTATGGCTATTTTTTTCTTCTAGCAAACAATTTTGTATAATAGCACGAACACATCCTACAGTTCCTTCTGGTCTTAAGGTTAAGCTGTTTCCTTTTCTATCTTGAAAAGAATACATTTCTTTTTCAACTACATCAGTTATACTTCCAATAGCTCTTTTAAAGATTTCAGTTTTTTCTAGTAGAGGTAATCTAATTTCTAAATAACAATAACTAATTAATACTTCTTTTAAAATATCTTCAACGTAATTCCATATTTTTAAATCTTTAGGAAAATAATCATGCATGCCTCTAATAGATTTTATTGCTTTATTATTCACTATGTTCTCTTGTTGTTATAGAAAGAATTCTATTCATTTCAATCAAATATTATTTTTTAAAAATGTTCTAATTTTTGTATTTTTTTGCTTGTTTTCTAATTTGCATTTCCATTTTTGTGATAATTTCTTCATTTTTAATTTTGTTTTTTTGACGTATTCCATCTTTGTACAAAGTACTTTTTTTACAACCTCCTATCAATCCTAATGATGCCATTTTAGCTTCTCCTATTCCATTTACAATACATCCGATAATTGATATATCTATGGGAGTAGAAATATCTTCTAATTTGTTTTCTAACTCGTTAACTGTATTGATAACATCAAATTCTTGTCTAGAACAAGTAGGACATGCAATAAAGTTAATGCCTCTAGATCGTATAGATAAAACTTTTAAAATATCGTAACCAACCTTCACTTCTTCAATAGGATTTGCTGATAATGAAACACGTATTGTATCACCAATACCTTGTAACAATAAATAAGCAATTCCAATAGAAGACTTGACTGTACCGTTTCTTAAAGCACCTGCTTCTGTTATTCCAATGTGTAAAGGTTGTGTAATTTTTTTTGATAACATTTGATACGCTTTAACAGCTAAAAAAACATTAGATGATTTCACACTGACTTTAAATGCATTAAAATTTAATGAATCAAAATATTCAACATGTTTCATAGCGGATTCTACTAATGCTTCTGGAGTAGGAGATCCATATTTATTCAGTATATCTTTTTCTAAAGATCCCGAATTCACTCCGATACGAATTGGTATATTTTTATCTTTTGCTGCATTTATAATTTCTGATACTCTTTTTTTATTACCAATGTTACCAGGATTTATTCTTAAACAATTCGCTCCATATTTTATTGATTTTAAAGCTAATCTATAATCAAAATGTATATCTGCGATTAAAGGAACGTTTACTTTTTTTTTAATTATTTTAAATGATTCAGCAGCTTTCAAACTAGGTATAGACAGACGAACAATATCAACTCCTACCTTTTCTAAATCTGAAATTTGTTTTACAGTTTCTAAAATGTCTTCTGTATTAGTATTAGTCATTGACTGCACTGAAATAGGTGCATTATCTCCAATAGGAACATTTCCAACATAAATACGATTGGATTTTCTTCGAACGATAGTTTTGTATTGTTTCATATTTTTCTTATATCTTTAATATAATAGAATATACGTTTTTAAATAAACTTACACAACAATGTAAAATTCATGGAATATAAAAAAACATATTTTTCAGTATTATTTTTTTTAATGTACAATATTATAATTTTTTAATACGATTAGTAATCTTTCCTGTTAATTGACCACATGCAGCGTTTATATCATTTCCTCTATTTTTTCGAATCACTGTTGTAAATCCTTTTCTTTTTAAAATATTTGCAAAAATATTAATTCTATTAATATTACTTGATGAAAAATTTGAGTTTAAAAAAGGATTCCAAGGAATAAGATTAATTTTACTAGGTATTTTTTTCAATAAAAAAGCTAATTCAACTGCATTTTCATTAGAATCATTTATTCCATGTAACATAACGTATTCAAATGTAATACCACCTCTATTAGATTTTGAGTATTTTAAATATTTTAATGCTGAATTTAAAATTAATTGTATATTATATCTTTTATTAATTGGCATAATAAGATTGCGAATCTTATCATTAGATGCATGAAGAGAAATTGCTAGGCATACATCAATCATATTTCTTAATTGATTTAAAGCTGGTACTATACCAGAAGTAGATAAAGTAATACGTCTTTTTGATAGATAAAAACCATTTTCATCTAACATTATTTTTATAGCTGAAACAACATTATTTAAATTTAATAAAGGTTCACCCATACCCATAAATACTATATTAGTAATAGATTTTTTAATTTTTTTTTCTTTTAAAATTTTATTTGCTTGCCAAACTTGAGAAATAATTTCAGAGACTTTTAAATTTCGATTAAAACCTTGTTGTCCAGTAGCACAAAAATTACATTTTAAAGGACAACCTATTTGTGAAGAAACGCAAAGTGTAGAACGATTTTTTTCTGGAATATAAACAGTTTCAATTTTTTGATTATTAAGTGATGTAATCCATTTTATTGTACCATCAGAAGACATTTTTTCTTCTATAAATTTATTTGCAAAAATATAAGACTGCTTATTCAATTTTTCTCTTGTTTTTATGCTAATATTAAACATTTTGTTAAAATCATCACATTTATTCTTATAAATCCAATTCATCATTTGTTTTACAAAAAATGTTTTCTGTCCTAAAGAATTAAGAAAATAATATAAATCTTTAGGATTGAGGTCTAATAAATTAATTTTATTATTACAATTATTTAATGCATTTGCATGTTGTTTCATATAAAACCTTAAGTCAATTTTATAAAAAATTTTTTTAATTTGTCTTTCAATAATATTTATTAATTTTTTTGTAATTATTATAAATAATTTTTTAATTATTAAAATATTAAAGATATTTAAATTATGATATTATTTTGATAAAATTAAATATTTAGGAAATTTTCATGCATCCCATGTTAAACATTGCTATTCGTGCAGTAAGAAAAGGAGGAAATATTATAATTCAAAATTATGATACACAAAAATTTCTCAAAGAAGATTTAGAAAAGAATCAAATATTTATAAAAAATATTATGTATAAAACATTTAGAATAATCAGTGAAATTATTTATAAATCTTATCCGCATCATATTATTTTAAATAAGAATGAAAATTTTGCATTGAAAAATAATGATAAAACTACTATTTGGATTGTTAATGAATTAGACGGAAAAAAAAATTTTATAAAAAATTTTCCATATTTTTGTATTTCTATTGCTGTTATTGTCAGAAAAAACATAGAAATTTCTGTAATATATGATCCTATAAGAAATGATTTATTTACTGCTGTAAAAGGACAAGGATCTCAATTAAATGGATATAGAGCAAGATGTAGTAATATTAATAATTTAAAACATACAACAATTGCTGTTAATTTACCTAACCGTATTTATGATAAATCATTTTCTTATCTTGAAATATATAAAAAATTAATTTTATGTGGCATTTCTTTTAGATCAACTGGATCAAATGTATTAAATCTAGCTTACGTTGCAGCTGGAAGAATAGATTGTTTATTTGATTTTAATTTAGATCCTAGTAACTTTATAGCAGGAAAATTACAAGTTCGAGAAGCGGGTTGCTTAATTAGTAATTTTACAGGAGGACATGAAAACAATAACTGTCATTCTGGAAATCTAACTAGCAGCCCAAAAATTATTAGATTAATTACTGAAAAAATAAGAAAATTTTGTATTTAGTATATATTGCTTTTTTACTAATTCATAATGCACCATTTTTTATTTATAAATAAAGCTGACCAATTTGTAAATTTTCCTTCTTCTTTAGATCCGATATAATATTGCTTAATTTTTTTATTAAAACAAACGATCGTTTTATTGCCTTTGGCATCAACCTTAGGAGCATTCGCTAAATAGCGAATTTTTTCTGGCAATAAATGTTGAAATTTAGCAAGTTCTTCTACGAAAGGAGATCTCGTTTCGCGAGATTTAGGAAAAGTATTAGCAGCAAAAAAAATTCCAGATATTCCTTCTCGTAACACAAACCATGCATTAGATTTCTTACATAATAATTCTGGAAAGGGTATTGGTTCAAACTTTGGATCTGATATTTTACCATCAGGCAAAATTTTTCTCGTATTTTTACATTCTTTTTTTATACAAAGAAAAAATCTGCCAAATCGACCAGATTTTAATATCATATTATTATAGCATTTTTCACATTGAATTGTTTTAGATAAATAATTAAGATTTTCAAAATGACCTTCTTCAATCTCATAACCCAAACAACTAGGATTATTAATGCAAATATGTATCTTTAATGTATTATCAATAAAATATTCATCCATTACCATCTTACATTTTTTGCATTGATTAATTTTTTTTATTTTTTTTATTTTATGATTTTTATCAAATTCATTTAATGAAATAAGATTTATAGTTTTCTTACAACGTTTTTTAGGTATAGAATTATATCCTGAACAACTTAAAAAAACACCAGTAATAGCATTTTTTATCCCCATTTTCTTTTTGCATATAGGACAATCAATTGATGTCATAACAATATTATTAAGTTCCATTCCTCCTTCTTCTGGATTTTTTTTCGCTTTTTCTAAACGTTTAGAAAAATCTTTAAAAAACGCATTTAGAACACATTTCCATTCAATTTTGTTCTCAGCTATGCTATCAAGTTTTTTTTCCATATCAGCAGTAAAGTTATAATCAAGTAAATTACTAAAATTTTTTTTTAATCGAGCTGTTAAAATTTCGCCCATTTTTTCTGCATATAGTTTATTGTCTTTTAGTTTAACATATCCTCGTTCTTGTATTTTTGATGTAATTGCAGCATAAGTAGAAGGTCTTCCAATACCTTTTTTTTCTAATTGACGTACTAAAGAAGCCTCACTAAAACGAGGCAAAGGTTTAGTAAATTTTTGAATAGGAATGATTTTATTGAAAAATAATAAATTACCTGTTTTTAATAAAGAGATTTCTAAAGATGTATTTTTTTCTTCTTTTAAAATTTTTCTCCAACCTTCAAAAATTACTATTTTTTCATCTTTTTTCAATTCAAATGCATCAGCGGTAATAGTAATAGTACTAGATTGATACTTTGCTGATGACATTTGAGAAGAGATAAATTGCTTCCAGATCAGTGTATATACTTTTTGAGCATCTGAATTCAAATGAGTTGTATTTATATTTTTTATTTTAATGTTAGATGGTCGAATAGCTTCATGAGCTTCTTGAGAATTTTTCATATCAGAATAAATATTAGGATGTTTTGGTAAAAAATTAGCGCCATAATATTTTTTAATGTATGTTCGTGCTTGTTTAACAGCATATTCACTTAAATAAGTAGAATCAGTTCTTATATAAGTTATATAACCTTCTTCATAAAGTTTTTGCGCTAAAAACATTGTTTTTTTCACACTAAAACCTAAATAAAGACTACAAGTCTGTTGTAAAGTTGAAGTTATAAAGGGAGGTGGTGATAGTTGATAACTAAATTTATCTTCACGATTTGTAACAAAAAAACATGATTTTTTAATTTTTTTTATTGCAATATTGAGTTCTGTTCGATTTTTTGGGCAAAAAATTTTGTTTTTGTAATGAGTTACATTAGCAATAATGTTTTTCTCTTTTTCAAAAAAAAGAGATATATTTAGCTTCCAATATTCTGTTGATATAAAATTTTTTATAATGTGTTCGCGTTCAGATATTATACGTACAGCAACAGATTGAACGCGTCCTGCAGATAAACCTCTTGAAATTTTTTTCCATAATAAAGGAGAAATCATATAACCTACAATACGATCCATAAAACGACGTGCTTGTTGAGCATTTACTCGATGCATATTTATATATGTTATATTTTTAAAAGCGTTTTTTATTGATCGCTGAGTTATTTCATTGAATACTACACGTCTAAACTTAGAAGAATCACCCCCAATAACTTTTTTTAAATGCCAAGCTATTGCTTCTCCTTCTCGATCTAAATCGGTAGCTAAATATATAAAATCAACTTTATTCGCAATTTTTTTTAATTCAGTAACTATTTTTTCCTTACCTGGTAAAATATGATATTCAGCTTTCCAATTCTTATAAGGATCAATTCCTATTTGATATATAAGATTATTTTTCTTGTTAAGCATGGAACTAGATTTTTTAATACCATCTCTTTTTTTAGTTTTTTTTGTAAATAAATCTCGTATATGTCCTATGCTAGATTTAACTATATATTTACAACCTAAATATTGATTTATAGTTTTTGCTTTTGCTGGAGATTCAACTATAACAAGAGATTTTTGCATATTTTTATCCAAATAAATCATATTTAATTGTACTAATTCATTTAATAATATATAAAGTATGTTTAAAACAATTTTATTTCTTAAAATTATAAAAAATTTTTATAAAAAAATAATTTAAGAGCAATTTTACTAAAACTATCTACTATTGAATATGTAAAACGTTCTAACATTGTTTTGTTACAAATATATTGAATCCTCAATAAATTATATTCTTCCATTTTAGAAATTAAAAAATCATCACTTGTACCAATTTCATCTACTAATTTTTTTTTCAAAGCCATTGTTCCAAGCCAGTGCTCTCCACTCGATACACTTTCAATATCTAAACAGGGTCTCATTTCTTTGATAAAGTTTTTAAAAAGATGGTGTATTGTATTTAATTCTTCACAAAATTTTTTTCGCGTTGAATCTGTATTATGCCCTAACATTGTTAAAGTACGTTTATAGTTTCCCGCAGTATGTAATTCAATATCTATATTACATTTCTTTAGTAATTTATTAAAATTAGGTATTTGACCTACTACTCCAATAGATCCAATTATAGCAAATGGAGCTGAAATAATATAATCTGCAACACATGCCATCATATATCCTCCACTAGCAGCTATTTTATCAACAGATATAGTTAATCGTATCCCTTTTTTACGTAATCTATTTAATTGAGAAGCTGCTAATCCATATCCATGAATAACACCTCCAGAACTTTCTAAACGTAGTAATACCTCATCATTTTGATTGGCTACAGAAAGTATAGCTGATATTTCTTCTCTCAATCCCATGACTTCATTTGCATAAACACCACCTTTAAAATCTAATACATATAATGTTTTTTTTTGATGTTGAAAATATTCTTTAGTATGTTTTGCAATTTTTTTATGTTTTGTTTTTTCTCTACTTAACCATTCTTTCTTTTCGAAATTAGTCATCTTAGATAACAACATATTCTTTTTTACATCTTGATAATTATCTTGTAATACAGTTATTTTTAATTTATTTCGATTATTTTTTTTTCTTTTTATAAGCATATAAAAAAATACAATAGCACTTAAACTAATAGTAAAAAAAGTAATAATTTTAGCTAAAAATAATCCATAATTAAGAAGTAAATTCACGAATTTTTCCTTTTTTTAAATATAGACAATCATTATTGTCATTATTTTTCAGAAATCAATGTGTACAATTTATTAATTAATCTAGTATTTAATTTTGAAAATTTTCCTGATTGTAAAGTACTAGGTAAAATAACATTTCCATAACGTATTCTAATTAATCGACTAACTTGGCATTTCATTTCTTTCCACATTAATCTAATTTCACGGTTTCTTCCTTCACATATAACACCTTTAAACCATTGGTTTTTTGATCTTTTTTTCATATTAATAGATTTGATTTCTTTAAATGAAGCATAACCATCTTTAATTCTAACTCCATTTTTTAAAATATTCATTGTATTTTTATTAATTTTGCCAAAAACACGAATATAATATTCTCTTTCGATGCGATTTCGAGGATGCATAAGTTGATTAGCTAAATTTCCATTATTTGTAAACAATAATAAACCTCTAGTATTAATGTCTAATCGTCCAATGTTAATCCATTTTCCTGTTTTTAAAATCGGTAGTCTATCAAATATCGTAGAACGATTTTTAACATCATGACGAGTACAAATCTCTCCTTCAGGTTTGTTATAAATTAATAGTTCAGTATTGATTTTTTTTTTAGGTATAGAAATTAATTTACCTTCTATCATAATTTTATGGATATTTTTTACTTCTAAACGTTGTCCAATAAAAACTTTTTTATCATTGATTAATATGTTTCCAGATTTAATGATTTGTTCAATTTTTCGGCGAGAGTGACATCCAAAACGAGATAAAATTTTTTGTATTTTTTCATTCACTTATAAAAACCTTAAAAAGATTAAAAATGTATTCAGAGTTATATTTTATTTTTTATTGTAAATATATCAACTGGTATTAAAGTTAATAATATTCCGACTAGTAAAGGAAAAAAGAACCATACTTCACATGATAAGATTGTATCTTTATAAATATAATTTTCTAAAAATCCGGCAATTATTGGAAAAACTAAGAAAACGGTAGAAGCATAAAATGCACTTACTTTTTTTTGCAAATAAAAATATGATAAAATTCCAAAAATACCAGAAAAATCTCCAAGATATAAAACGGCTAGCATAGATTTTTTAGAAAAATCATTAATATTTGGGGATTCTAAAAACCAAGATATGATAGATAATAATATTCCAGACATTAACGATGGTAAAGCGTTAAAAGTAATTACAGAAACATTACATCGTTGTTTTTGGCATTCAGCATAAATCATAGCATGACTAAAAAGAGCTAAAAGTAAAGCTAAAATAGCTTTCCATTGAATGAAGCATTTTGATTCCAATTCTATAAATAAAACAATCAGCAATGTAACTAAAGAAATTATTAAACCAATTTTTTGTGCGATAAATAATTTTTGTTTCAAATACAAGCAAGATATTATCAATACAATTACAGGCATGTTTGAAAAAATAATAGAAGCTATAGAAGAACTAACATAAATCCCTCCATATAACATTAATGTAAATGGTAAAGAAAAATAAAAAATCGCAATTATAAATTGAAACCATCTCTTTCCAGGTGGAAATAAAAGCGGAGTTTGTGTATAAAAAGCTAATATAATCAATAAGGGAGAAGCTATTAAAAAACGTATTCCAGTCGCGAACAATGGCGGAATTGTTTCCGTTGCAACTTTCATTGCAATCCAAGTTGTTCCCCAGGTCATAGAAACTAAGAAAAACAATAATAATATTATTAATTTATTCATTGTAAAAATTCCAAAAGCCAAGTTATCATATATAATAAATTATGACTATTTTTATATATTATTTTTTAGTCTTACAATTATTTTTAAAAAATTTTTATTTTAAGTTTTTAAAATTTAAATTGAATTATGTATATCAATAGATTATTGTTGAAAATAAAAAATAATAAATATCAAAATATTTTATATATAAATATTCATTTTTTGTAGAAAAACATTTGAAAAATATTAACAGGTAAAAAATGCAAAATATTTTGAATAAAATTTATCAATCACAACATTTAAATAAAGAAGAGAGTTATAGATTATTTAAATCTATTTCTTCCGGAAGCATAACAGATATAACATTATCCTCTATATTAACAGCAATGAAAATAAGAGGTGAATCAAAAGAAGAAATTATTGGAGCAATATTAGCATTTTCAGAATGTGTCAAATATTTTCCAAAGCCCAACTATGTTTTTGCTGATATAGTAGGAACAGGTGGAGACATTAAGAATACAATCAATATTTCTACTGCAAGTGCTTTTGTTGCTTCAAGTTGTGGCTTAAAAATTGTAAAACATTGTAATCAAGGAGTGTCTAGTACATCAGGTTCTGCTGATATATTAAAAAGATTTCACATAAATTTACATGCATCTTCAAAAGAACATCGTAAGACTTTAGATAAATTAAATATTTGTTTTTTATTTGCACCTAACTATCATGATAGTTTTAAATATTCTAATAATGTACGTAAAATTTTAAAAACTAGAACTATTTTTAATCTATTAGGACCTTTTCTTAATCCTGCAATGCCACCTCTTGCTGTAATTGGTGTATATAAAAAAGATTTATTGTACTCTTCAATTGAAATTTTAAAAAGTTTAAAATATCAACGCGCTATAGTTTTACACGGCGATGGTACGGATGAAGTAACATTAAACAACACTACACATGTTGCTGAATTATTTAATGGTAAAATTTTTTCATATGAACTACATCCTAAAGATTTTGGTTTAAAAATACATGATAAAAAAATATTTACAAAAACTTCGTTAGAAGAAAATTATTATATTATTAATCAAATTATGAAAGGGAAAGGAGATAAATTAAATGAAGAATTAATCGCAGCAAATGTCGCTATTTTATTTAAAATCTTTGGTTATGAAGACTTAAAATCGAATACGAAATTAGCATTAAATAAAATTCGTAGTGGAGATGTATATAAACATATAATTAATGTTGCTAATATGTTAAAAGAAGATAAAGATGAAAGAAACAATACTTGAAAAAATTGTAAAAAATAAATATGAATGGATTAAATTTAGAAAAAAAAAACAACCATTAATCACTTTTAAAAATCATATTAACACTAAAACACGCAATTTTTATAATTCCTTAAAAGAGAAAAATCCTGTTTTTATATTAGAATGCAAAAAAAAATCTCCTTCTTTAGGAATTATTAAAAAAAATTTTAATTTAATTGATATCGCAAAAATTTATAATAAATATGCTTCTGCCATATCAGTTCTTACTGATGAAAAATATTTTGATGGAAAGCTAGAGTTTATTAATATAGTAAGAGAACGTGTATCACAACCAATTTTATGTAAAGATTTTTTTATTGATCCCTTTCAAATATATTTAGCAAGATATTATAATGCAGATGCTATTCTATTAATGCTATCTATTTTAGATGACTTTCAATATCAAAAACTATCCAAAATAGCAAAAGAATTAAATATGGGGATATTAACTGAGGTAAATAATACTTCGGAACTAAAAAGGGCTATTAAATTAAATGCGAATATCATTGGAATTAATAATCGTAATTTACATGACTTATCAATTAATTTAAATCGCACTCGTATCCTTTCTTCTTTAATACCTAAAAATATCATAATAATTAGTGAATCTGGTATCACAAAATACAAGCAAATAAGATATCTCAGCCAATTTGTTAATGGTTTTTTAATTGGATCACATTTGATGTCTGAAAAACAATTAGAGATAGGCGTACGTTCTTTAATATTAGGTGAAAACAAAATTTGTGGATTAACTAGAAGTTGTGATATAGAAATCGCGGAAAAATATGGAGCTGTATATGGAGGATTAATTTTTGCACCAAGTTCGCTTAGAAAAATTAGTAAGAATACAGCAAAAAAAATAATTTTCAACAATACATTAAGAAATGTAGGTGTTTTTCAAAATGAAAATATAGAAATCGTTAAAAATATTGCTGAAGAACTGAATTTATATGCAGTTCAACTGCATGGTCAAGAAGATTTGAAATATGTAAAAAAACTTAGACAAACATTATCTATAAATATTCAAATTTGGAAAGCATTTTCAATTGATTCTAAGATACCAGATCTTAATTGGAATCACATACACATGTATGTACTAGATTCTCAATTTGGTGGAAGTAATAAATGTTTTAATTGGTCTATTTTAAAACATCAAATTTTAGAAAATGTAATTTTAGCTGGAGGTATTAATTCTAATAATTGTATTAAAGCATCTAAATTAAATTGTTCAGGATTAGATTTGAATTCTGGCATAGAAGTTTCTCCAGGTATTAAAGATCATAAAAAAATAAAGTCAGTATTTCAAAAATTAAGATATTATTAATACTTTTAAAAAACCAGGAAATCATTATATGACTTTATTAAATCCTTATTTTGGTAAGTTTGGTGGCATGTATGTTCCTCAAATACTAATGCCAGCTCTATTAGAATTAGAAAAAAATTTTGTTGAAGCACAAAAAGATATTAATTTTCATAAAACGTTTTTTAATTTACTAAAAAATTATGCAGGAAGACCTACGCCATTAACTTTATGTAATAATTTAACTAAAGATACAAAAACACGTATTTATCTTAAAAGAGAAGACTTATTACATGGTGGAGCTCATAAAACCAATCAAGTTTTAGGACAAGCTATTTTAGCAATTAGGATGAAAAAAAATGAAATTATTGCTGAAACTGGCGCTGGTCAACATGGAGTAGCTACTGCTATTGCTTGCGCTTTATTGAATTTGAAATGTAGAATTTACATGGGAATCAAAGATATCAAAAGACAACATCCTAATGTTTTTCGAATGAAATTAATGGGTGCAGAAGTGATACCTGTAAAAAATGGATCTGGTACTTTAAAAGATGCGTGTAATGCAGCATTACGTGATTGGTCTAATAGCTATAAAAATTCTCACTATATGATTGGTACTGCAGCAGGACCACATCCCTATCCTACTATTGTTCGAGAATTTCAAAAAATTATTGGAGAAGAAACTAAACAACAAATTTTAGAACAAGAAACAAAATTACCAAATGCAATAATCGCATGTGTTGGAGGAGGTTCTAATGCAATTGGTATTTTTTCAAATTTTATTAATGATAAAGAAGTAAGTTTAATTGGTGTTGAACCCGGGGGGAAGGGTATAAAAACAGGTCAACATGGTGCACCATTAAAACATGGTAGAACTGGTATTTTTTTCGGAATGAAATCTCATTTAATGCAAGATCAAGAAGGTCAAATTCAAGAATCTTGGTCTATTTCTGCAGGATTAGACTTTCCATCTGTTGGTCCAGAACATGCTTGGTTAAATAGTATTAATCGTGCTCAATATGTATCAATTACAGATCAAGAAGCACTTGATACATTTCAATTATTATGCAAAAAAGAAGGTATAATACCAGCATTAGAATCTTCTCATGCATTAGCTTATGCATTAAAATTAATGAATCTGTCTCCAAAAAAAGAACAAATTTTTGTTGTCAATCTTTCTGGCCGTGGTGATAAAGACATCTTTACAGTACACGATATTCTAAAAAAAACAGGAAAAAGAATATGAATCGATATGAAAATATTTTTGATCGATTATCTCAACGTAAAGAAGGATGTTTTGTTCCCTTTGTTGTTTTAGGAGATCCATCTTTAGATACATCACTAAAAATAATTAACATTTTAATACAAAATGGAGCAGATGCATTAGAATTAGGTATTCCATTTTCAGATCCATTAGCTGATGGTAAAACTATTCAAAAAGCAAATTTACGAGCATTATCTCAAAAAAATAATATTTTTCAATATTTTAAAGAAATAAAAAATTTAAGAAAAAAACATACACAAATACCCATCGGTCTTTTAATATACGCTAATCTTGTATATAACCAAGGTCTTGATAATTTTTATTTGAAATGTCGTAAATCTGGTGTAGATTCAGTGCTAATAGCAGATGTACCTATTGAAGAATCAGAAATTTTTTATACAACCGCTAATAAATATAAAATTAGTTCTATTTTTATATGCCCTCCTAATGCAGATGATGATTTGTTATATCGCATTTCTTTATATGCAAAAGGATATATTTATGTATTATCTCGACCTGGAGTAACAGGGATAGAAAATCAAAATTTTTTTGTATCTGGTGATTTTATAAAAAAAATAAAAAAATATAATTCTGTACCTTTATTGCAAGGTTTTGGCATCTCTAATTCTATTCAAGTAAAACAAGCCATATCATCAGGTCTTTCCGGTGTAATATGCGGTTCCGCAATAATAAATATTATTGAGAAATATTTGTATGAAGAAGACATCATGATGACTAAAATACAAGAATTTGTGAAACATTTAAAAAAATCTACAAAATTAATAGCATAAATATTTTGATATAAAAAATATTTTATTTTTTAATAATGTTTCAACTATACATTATATATTTATAAGGAGTATACATGTGATTATTACGGCTAGTGAAATACGTAATGATACATATCATTTTTTTGGCACACAAATAAAAAAAATTTTTTTTATATGTATGTTCGTTACATGTATCAGCATTTTAATTGATATGTTTATACAACCAAATGTACGTATTATTTCAATAATAGAAAATAATAAACTTATTAATACACATTCATTTTTAGATTTAGTTAAAAATATGAATATAATTGAAAAAAATCAATTACTTAAATATTTTATTTTTAAAATTATAGAGTTATTATTAAGTAAAACATTATTATTAGGAATAATGCTTACTTTGATTTTTAATGTATCAAGTAATAAAGGAGAACCAATGATATCTTTAATTTCTTCTTTTTTTCCATTTCTACCTAATTTATTTATATTAAATTTTCTTATAACTTTTTTAATTCAATTAGGTTTTATGTTTTTTATCATTCCAGGTGTATTATTATCAATAATGTTGTCTTTATCACCTATTATTTTTTCTTTTAAAAAACATAGTATCATTGAATCTATGCAAATTAGCATGTCAATTTCTTGGCAACATATAAAGATCATAGGATCAGGTGTCATATTATGGATGTGTAGTAAATTTTTTGTAACTACGATATTATCTAGTACTTATTTTTTAAATAAAAACATTATTTTTTTAATACTAAATATGAGTTTAAATATACTATATTCTCTTTTAATTATATATTTGTTTCGTTTTTATATGATTTTTTTACGTTCTCAAAAATTAAATATTTTTTAGGTTTGCATCATGAAAAAAATATTACACATTTTTCCAATGATAGTTTTTTTTATTTTTTATAATTTTTATGATATTTTTATAGCTTCTGCATCTTTAACTTTTACATCAGGGTTAATATGTATACTACATTGGATTTTTTATAAAGAACTAGATAAAATGAGTTTGTTCAGTTTTTGTACAATTTCTTTTTTTAGTTTTTTGACAATATTTTTTCATAATAGTCAATTTATTAAATGGAAAATTACAATAATCTATCTTTTTTTTTCTATTGTTTTACTCATCAGTCAATTTTTTTCAAACAAACCAATAATACAAAGATTTTTAGAACGAGAAATCAATATCTCTAATGTTTATTGGCGTAAAATAAACTTAATATGGTCTTTATTTTTTTTATTTTGTAGTATTTTAAATATTTATATAGCACTGTGTTTTTCAGAAAAAACTTGGGTTATTTTCAAAGTTTTTGGTTTTACAACTTTAACATTTTTTCTCATTTTAGTAACAAGTATTTATATAAATTTTAAAATATTTAAAAAAAAATAATTATTTTAAATCATTATGGAGTATTATTTTAATAATGCCAAAAAAAAAAATATTACCAAGTGGAACACTAGTATTAAAAACTCTTGCTATGCCTAAAGATACAAATGCAAATGGTGATATATTTGGTGGTTGGATTATGTCTCAAATGGATATGGGCGGAGCAATTCTAGCAAAAGAAATTGCAGGCGGAAAAGTTGTAACCGTTAGAGTAAGTAATATTAATTTTTTACAATCAATTTCAGTTGGAGATATTGTTAATTGTTATGCACGATGTATTAAAATTGGAATTAGCTCAATGAAAATTGATGTAGAAATATGGATTAAAAAAATATATTCAAAACCATTAGGGCAATATTACTGTGCTGCAGAATCTGAATTTATTTATGTTGCAATTAATCAAGAAGGAAAGCCTCGAGAATTATTACCAATGAGTATTATTTAACAAATATCAGTAAATGAAGAAAATTTTTGATTTATTTTTTTTACATTTACAATAAAAAAATTTTATTAACAATATATTCACAAATGTTAAAAAAATAGTTTTTGTATAATTTTTTAAAAAATATACAAAAGTTTTTTAACTAGAACTAAAAAATTTAATTCAGAGTAAAAACTTTTTAAAAAAGTATAAATAGGATTTTCAATGGATGAATATTTTTTTAATTCAATAAAATGTTTAATTTTTTTAACATATTGGTTATTGATTGCTAATATTACTTTTCGTGTTTTAATAAAAAAGAGACGTAGTATAGCTTCTTCAACATTGTGGTTATTAACTGTTTATATTATTCCATTTATTGGAATTTCTGTTTGGTTTTTTTTCGGTGAATTATATTTAGGAAAAAGACAAAAAAAAATAGCAAATAGAATTTGGTCTATGTCTAACAATTGGCTAAATGAACTAAAATCTTGTACAAATATTTTTCAAATGAAAAATAGCGAAGTCGCAAATTCTTTATTTCAATTATGCAAGCATAGACAAGGAACTTATGGAATAAAAAGTAATAAATTAAAACTTTTAAGTAATACTAATCAAACTATACAAATTTTAATACGCGATATTTCGTTAGCAAAAAAAAATATTGAAATGGTGTTTTATATTTGGAAACCTGGTGGGATAGCAGATGATGTCGCAATAGCCTTAATAAAATCTGCAAAACGTGGAATACATTGTAGGTTAATGTTAGATTCTGCAGGTAGTATAGCATTTTTCAGAAGTCCTTGGGCTAAAATAATGAGAAAATCTGGAATTCAAATAGTAGAAGCATTGAAAGTTAGTCTATTAAGAGTTTTTTTAAGAAGATTAGATGTGAGACAGCATAGAAAAATGATCTTGATTGATAACTATATTGTTTATTCAGGTAGCATGAATCTTGTAGATCCTTCTTTATTTAAACAATCTTCTGGAATCGGTCAATGGATTGATCTGATGACAAGAATAGAGGGACCTGTAGCAGCAACTATGGGTATTATTTATTCTTGTGATTGGGAAATTGAAACTGGTTTAAAAATTTTACCTCCATTACCAAATAAACAACATTTAAGAAACGAATATACTCGAAATTCCAGTATTCAGGTTATTGCATCAGGACCAGGTTTTCCTGAAAATATGATCCACCAAGCTTTATTGACCGCAATTTATTCTGCTAGAAAAGAATTGATTATGACTACCCCTTATTTAGTACCTAGTGAAGATTTATTATATGCTATTTGTACTGCTGCTCAAAGAGGTGTTAAAGTTAGTATTATTATACCTTTATATCATGATTCTATTTTAGTGAAATGGGCTAGTAGAGTTTTTTTCGCTGAATTATTAGAAGCAGGTGTAAAAATTTATCAATTTAAAAAAGGTTTACTTCATAGTAAAAGCATTTTAGTAGATAAACAATTAAGTTTAATTGGTACTGTAAATTTAGATATGCGAAGTCTTTGGTTAAATTTTGAAATTACTTTAGTGATTGATGATAGTAATTTTGGGAAAGATCTATTTTATATACAAAAACAGTATATTTCTGATTCTCTTTTATTGGATAAAAGAATGTGGTCTACGCGAGCATATTGGACTATAATTTTGGAAAAGATATTTTATTTTTTAAGTCCTTTATTATAAAGTAATAATTTTTAACCAAGTTTAAAACATTTAAAAAATATTAATATTTTTTATATTGATATTTCAATATAAAAAAATAATATTTTTTATTATGAATTAAACTCAACTAATTATTAATGATAAAAAACAATTAAAAAAATTAATTATTTCAGTCCATATAATAACTTTTATTCATGTAATAAATGACCCATTTTTTTTTCTTTTGTTTGTAAATAAAAAGCATTTTTAGAATTTTTTTCTACTATAAGAGGTACTCGTTCTACAATATTTATTCCAGCATTTATTAGCATTTGCATTTTAAACGGATTATTTGTCAGTAATCGAATTTTTTTAATATTCAATATTTTAAAAATATCAGCACATAATGAAAAATCTCTTTCGTCTGCAGAAAAACCCAATTTCTCATTAGCTTCGACAGTATCCAAGCCTTTGTCTTGTAAAGCATATGCTCTTATTTTATTCAATAATCCAATATTTCTTCCTTCTTGACGATGATAAATTAAGACACCACTCCCTTCTTTAGAAATAATTTGCATCGCTATTTTTAATTGAATACCACAGTCGCATCTTAAGCTAAAAAAAGCATCTCCTGTTAAGCATTCTGAATGTACTCTAGAAAGAATCGGAGTATTTTCGTTTATATTGCCATATACAAGAGCAATATGATTTTTCCCATTTTTCTTTTCTTCAAAACCAAAAATAAAAAAATTACCCCAAGGAGTAGGTAAAATGGCTTTCTCTATTTTTATTAATTGCATCAAACCTCCTTATCAAAAAACTATGTATTCTTTGATGTTATTGCATAGATTTTATTATTAAATCCAATTTTTTAATTGGATTTTTTGACATTGTAATAGAACGTCCTAAAACTATATAATCTATTTTAGATTCTTTAGCTTCTCTAGGAGTAATAATATTATTTTGATCATATAGTAAATCTTTAGAAGATCTAATACCTGGTGTGATAATTTTATATTGATGACCAAACAAAAATTTTATTTTCTTTGCTTCTTTCCCTGGACACACAATTCCATCTAAACCACAATCATTAGATAATTTTGATAATTTTAAAATGTATTCTGTTAAAGAACTTTTAATTCCAATGTCTTGCAAATCTTCTTCTTTCAAACTAGTTAACGCTGTAATGGCTATTAATAAAGGAGCCTTTTTAAAATTCTTTAAAGCTTTTTTGGCAGAAATTAACATTTTTTTTCCTCCAGCTGCATGAACACTTAGCATCCATACTCCTAAATCTGCAGCAGCTTTTGTTGCATTAAAAACAGTATTGGGGATATCATGAAATTTTAAATCAAGAAATATACTAAATCCAAGTTGATGTAATTCTTTTATAAATTTATAACCTAAAATTGTAAACATTTCTTTTCCAATCTTTAAATAAAAAATAGATGGATTTAAAAGATCAATGAGTTTCATAGCTGATTTTTTATCAGAAAAATCTAATGCAATAATGATTTTAGGCATATTAAAAAAAATGGGATTTAACACTTATAACCTCTAATATATAATATACATCAAGAAAGAAATATTCTTTTCTATATATTTTTAATGCAAAATGTACTAATTACATGATGTATAAAAATATTTATAAAAATTTATTTTTAAAAATATCAATTTTATTTCTTAATAGGTAATAGTGATTGAAAACTAGCATGGTATGATGAACGAACAAATGAACCACAAAAAACATTAGAAAAACCAATAGATAAAGCTTCTTTCTTAATATATTCAAATTCTTTAGGTGAGATGTAACGTTTCACTGGAACATGATTAGTACTGGGTTGAAGATATTGTCCTATTGTTAATAAAGTTACTCCACTTGAATAAAGATCTTTCATGACTTGAATTATTTCTTTTTCTTTTTCACCGAGTCCTAACATTAATCCAGATTTTGTAGGTATATTAATATATCTTTTTTGGAATGATTCCAATAATAATAACGATTTTGAATAATTTGCTCCAGGACGAATTTTTTTATACATTCTAGGAATACTTTCTATATTATGATTAAAAATATCAGGTAACGATGTATTAAATATGTTTAATATTAAATCAATCTTTCCTCGAAAATCAGGCACTAATATTTCAATTTTTACTTGATTTTTATTTCTAATTGATTTTATACAATTAACAAAATGTTGTGCACCACCATCATATAAATCATCACGAACTACTGATGTGATTACTACATAATTAATACCCATATCAAATATTGCATTGGATAGATTATCAGGTTCTGTTTTATTTACAGGGTATGGTATACCATGAGATACTGCGCAAAAAGGGCAATTTCGAGTACATATTGATCCAAGAATCATGAATGTCGCAGTACCATTGTCAAAACATTCTGGTAAATTGGGACAACGAGCTTCTTCACAAACAGAATACAGATTGTGTTTACGTAAGGCTGTTTTTATTTTTTTTATACGAGAAGTGTGAATAGGTAGTTTAATTTTTATCCAATCAGGTTTTGTTAATTTTGTTTGAAATTTATAAATATTTTTAATTGGAATTGTATTTAACTGTTTTGATATATTACTTTTCGATAAAATATTTTTATTTATCTTCATAAGATTTATTATCTCAATTACGAATATTAAAAAATATATGTTATATAAAGATATAAAAGATATTTTGAAATAAAAATTAAATTTTATTTTAATTCCTAAAGTAAAATATAATTAATTATTTCATTGTTTTTTTTTTATCATAATAACTTGAAAATAATTAGATAAAACTGTTACTAAAACAGTTTTTAAGTCTTTTAATTTAATATCTTTATTAAACTCTTTTATTTGTGTCATCTGTATATTTATATCGCCACAAGGATAGATATAATTAAATGGTGTTAAATCCATATTCACATTAATAGACAAACCATGAAAAGTAAAATTTCTTTTTATCCTTAATCCTAAAGAGCATATTTTTTTTTTATTTACATACACACCTGGAAATTTTTTTTTAGTATATGCTTGATGTATAGAAAGTTTATTTAAAGTCTTTATTACTATTTGTTGCATGATATCAATTAAGTCACGAATACTAATATTTCTACGTTTAAGATCAATTAAAAAATATAATATTTGCTGGCCTGGCCCATGATATGTAATTTGGCCACCTCTATTAGTATTTATTACAGGTATATTGTTAATATGAGTTAAACTCTTTTTTTGATGTGCATACCCTTGTGTAAAAACAGGATAATGCTCAACAAACCATATTTCATCAAATGTATAAAAATCGCGCAATATTGTAAAATTGTGCATTTTTTTAAAGGTAATCGACCATTCTTCTATTCCTAAATCACGAAAAAAAATAATTTTATTTTGTAAAAAACTTTTCATAAGATTTATATTAAAAAACATTAATTTAATAATCCAGGGAAAATCGTACTTATACCTATAGTAATAAACTCTATTCCTAATGACATTAATAATAAACCCATAATACGTGTAATAATGTTAATTCCTGTTGTTCCTAATATTTTTACAACGCATGGAGCTGCTTGAAAACACAACCAACATACCATTGAAAAACAGATAATAACTAAACTGCATCCAAATAAATTCATCCAATTAGAATAATAAGTACTCCAAACAATAGTCGAACTTATAGCTCCTGGTCCTGCAATTAAAGGCATTGCTAAAGGAACTACACTAATGTTTTCAGGTTTTTGATTCGTTTTGTTTTCTTTTATTTGTTTTACTTTATTTAAAAAATTTCCACTAATCATAGAAAACGCTATACTGATTATAAGTATGCCTCCAGCAATACGAAACGAACTAATAGATATACCAAATGCATTTAAAATATTACTACCAACAAATAGTGATATGATTAAAATCAGAGATGCTGAAAAATTAGCTATTAAATTAGTTTTTTGTCTTTCTAAAATAGATTGACTATGAGTCATAGTTGTAAAGATAGGAATCATTCCAATTGGATTAACTAAAGCACATAAACCTATAAAAAATTTTATATATATAGATAAATCAAAAATCGAAATATGCATCTATCATACTCCTAAGTATATGTTAAATTTTTATAACTCGTTTGAAGATATTTTATCTATGTAAGCATTTTGCTTATAAATATATAATATTTTTTATTATCAAAGTTAATTTTCTGGTTTCGCAATAATACTACGGGTTTCTAATCGAATATCTGATAAAATGACTGATATAACATCCGAAACTTTATAAATTAAAATACCATTAATAAATACCTTGCCCATTTCTTGATTAAATAGTAATTCGGTTTTATTTTTGTGTAAAAAAACACCTGGAATAAAAACATACGCACCATTTTCTATTAAACGAGCCCTCATTCCACTTCTTGAAATATCAATAATTTCAGCATTAAATTTTTTATTTCGATTTTTTTCTTTTTGTAAAAATATAGCATAAAGCCAATCTGATACGTCTCTTTCAGCAGTCCTGTTTCGTCTTTTTTGTTCACTTATCTTTAATTTAATTTCTTCGCTAGGTTTAATCGGTGTTTCTTTTCTAATAATAGATTTTAATAGACGATGATTAATCATATCACTATATTTGCGAATAGGGGAAGTCCAAGTAGCATATTCTGAAAAACCAAGAGCAAAATGAGGACCTGGTACAATACTAAAATCACCAAATGATTGAAAACGACGAATACGATTATCAATGTAATTATTAGATAATATATTTAAAACACGTCTAAGTTTACAAAAACCTTTTAAAGTAGTAATTTCTTCAACAGTAAAATTTAAGTTATAATCTTTTAAAAAAGACACTACATTTTCAGCGTTAATCAGATCAAAACCAGTATGTACATTATATATTCCAAAACCAATATGCTTAGATAAAAATTTAGCTGCAGACATGTTAGCAATAATCATACATTCTTCAACAATTTTGTGAGCAATACGTCTTTTGTCAATAAAAATATCTAAAATATTTCCGTTTTCAGATAAATTAAATCGATATTCTGGGTTGTCTTTAAACAATACAGAATTTTTTGAACGCCATTTTATTCGTAATAAACATAATCGATGTAAGCATAATATTTGATTTTTTATAGATTTCGTAGGAGGTTGCCATGTTCCAGATTGTTCAATCCAATCTGATACGTTATCATAAGATAATTTTGATTTAGATTTAATCCATGCTAAAAAAAATATAATATTTTCAGATATACTACCATCTTTTAAAATATTAATACGACATGCTAATGCTGGACGACGTTCATTGGGATTCAATGAACATATATCTTCTGATAAATTTCTAGGCAACATAGGAATATTGAACCCAGGTAAATAATTTGTAAAACCTCTTTTATATGCAATAACATCTAATTGACTATCTTTTTTTATATAAGCAGTAGGATCAGCAATTGCTACAGTTAAAACAAAATCTCCTGTAATATTTTGATTAATAAAAAGTGCATCATCAATATCTTTGGTATTACTATTGTCTATAGTCACAAAATCTAAATTTGTCAAATCTTTTCTATCACATTCATCTTTCAATTTAAAATCATTTATATTAGATAATGGTTCTTGTTTGGGAAGATTATGACGTGCTAAAGTTACTCTCCATGGTATGAAAGGATCATTATTTTTTATAATTTTTTCAATTAATTCAGCATAAAAAAAATGATTTCCATTAAGCTTATGTTTAGTTAGTTTTGCAACAACCCAATCTCCATTATGAAAAACATTTGAACTGTTTTTATAATTTATACATATTATAAGAGTTTTTAAAAATGGATAATCGGGTACAATAAATAATTTATTTTCTTTCTTTTCTATTTGTCCCACAAACCGATTTAGAAAAGGCGCAACTAATTTTTCAGGTTCAATGATTTCTCTATCTTTTTCTATTTTTAATAATGCAATTATCTTATCTCCGTGCATCACTTTTTTCATGTGTTTTGGTGGGATAAAATAACTTTTTTGTGCATCCGTTTCTAAAAATCCAAATCCTCTTTCAGTGCTTTTTACTACGCCTTCAATACGAGGTGTTTTAGCATGTAGATTTTTTTTTAACAGTGTAAGCAATGGATTATTTTGGAACATAATAATAAAACCTAATTGTCGTAGTAAAAATCAATAATTCGTAAATTTAAAAATTTATTTGAATAGATTTATCATGCATTAAATAAAATAGGTGATCTTTTGACATACAAATCACAAAAATTTTATTTTAACGTGTTTATTGACTGAATAAACATGATAAGTGACTTTATAAAAAATAAAAAAAATCATAAATTTTTTATTTAAACATATATACTGTTTAAATTTTTTAAAAATATATTTAATATTTTTTTAATAAAACAATACAAATAGTAATTATAACTTAGATAGAACTGACATGAAATCCGTTATCAACATAAATAACTGAACCAGTAATACCGATTGATAAATCTGATAATAAAAAAGATGCAACATTCGCTATATTTTTGCTAGTGATAGAATTTTGTATTAGTGCTGATTTATAATGATGTTGTTTAATTTCATTAAAATTTTTAATACTATAAGAAGAAATAGTTTTGATAGGACCAGATGAAATAGCATTGACTCGAATATTGTTTTTACCCAACGTATAAGCTAGATAACGAACATTTGCTTCTAACGAAGCTTTCGCTAATCCCATAATATTGTAATTAGGTATCACACGTTGAGCTCCTAGGTAAGATAAAGTCAACAAAGAAGAACCATGTTTTAGAAATTTTCTACATTGTTTTATTAATCCTAAAAAACTATAACAACTAATTTCATGAGAAATATTAAATCCTTCTCTAGTAGTTTGATCAATGAAATCTCCATAAAGTAATTTTTTTGGACAATAAGCAATAGCATGTATTAATCCGTCAAAATTTTTCCATACCTGTGATAAATTAAAACACATTTTTTTTATATTTTCGTCATTTCTAAAATCACATGTAAATATAAAACTAGATTTCATTGCATCTAATGATGTTTTCATTTTATTACAAATTTTTTCATTTTGACATATAAATCCTAATTCTGCTTTTAAACCATACATAGATTTTGCTATCTCAAAAGCAATTGATCGTTTACTAGAAATTCCTGTGATTAAAATCTTTTTACCTTTTAAAAATCCCATCTTTCAATCTCAAATATAAATTTTGTTTCGATAAAGATTTTTTATTTTAAAGTCTAACGTAAAAATTATATTTAATAGATAATTTTATATTAAATCATAAATCATTATCACTTTCATTAAATAATTTGAAGCTTGCTTTGCTGGATGTTTTTTTTTATATATGCACAAAAAGAGTTTATATTCATAGTGTTAATTATAGATATTGCTTTTTTTCTATTTTTAGAGAAAAGTTTTAGCAATGCACTATCTCCATTGACATATGAAACAATAGTAGCATATCTCATTAGTTCTTTGTTTTTTATACCCAACAATTTTTTTGTTTGCAATAAACTAATATAAGCAGTACCTATATCAATATTTATTTTAGGATTATATAATTCTTTAAGAGAAGGTTGACGTTTTTTTCCTTGTAAACGATATATTTCAAAACCTGCAGCAGATGGTTTAATTTGCATTAATCCAATCGCATTAGAACTGCTTTTAGCATAAGGGTTACCAGAAGATTCTGCATAAATAATAGATTTAATTAATTTTTCATCAACATGATATTTATATGCAGCAATTTTTGTAATATTATTCCAAGAATGTATTCTATTTTCTATAATATTTTTATTTAAAAAATATTTTTTTTTAAAATATGTTTGCGTATTAATAAAATTATTACAACCAGTTAAAAAAATAAGAGAGATAACTAATATTATTGATGTCACAAAAAAAATTTCCTTGAAATTATATATCTAATTAAATGTTTAAAATAATTAAATGATTTTTTGATATAACATATGATTAATTGTTTATTCTAATTCATTGATTATTTGACTTGCTGCCCCTATATAATTACAAGGCGTAAGTTTCTTTAAGCGTTTTTTTTCTTTTTCTGGTATTTCTAAACTAGCAATAAACATATGTATAATATTTTTATTTATTTTTTTTCCGCGAGTTAATTTTTTTAATTGTTCATATGAATTTTTTATACCATAACGACGCATAACAGTTTGAATTGGTTCAGATAAAACAGACCAGTTTTCATTTAAATTTTTTAACATTTGAACTTCATTTATTTCTAGTTTTTTTAAACCCGATAATACAGATTTATATGCAATGACAGAATAAGCTATAGTTACTCCTAAATTACGTAATACTGTAGAATCACTTAAGTCACGTTGCCATCGAGAAATAGGTAATTTATGTATCATATGATTCATAAAAGCATTTGATAACCCTAAATTCCCTTCAGAATTTTCAAAATCAATAGGATTAATTTTATGAGGCATAATAGAAGAACCTACTTCATTTTCTACTGGTTTTTGTTTAAAATAGTTAAGTGAAATATATCCCCAAATATCACGATTAAAATTAATTAATATTGTATTAAATAATGAAATACAACTAAAAAATTCTGATATGTAATCATGAGGTTCGATTTGTGTAGTATATGGATTCCAAGATATTCCTAAAGATGTTACAAATTCTTGACTAATTTTATGCCAGTTAATTTTTGGATATGCAACTAAATGTGCATTATAATTCCCAGTAGTGCCATTCATTTTACCTAATATTTCTATATTTTTAATTTTTTTATAATAACGTTGCATACGATAATAAAAATTAGTAAGTTCTTTTCCCATCGTTGATGGCGTAGCTGGTTGTCCATGCGTTAAAGATAATAAAGGGACATGCTGATATTTAAAAATCATGTTTTTTACAGAAGCAATTATTTTAGACCATAATGGTAAAATTATTTTATTACGAGCATCTTTTAACATTAAGGCATAAGATATATTATTAATGTCCTCTGAAGTACAACCAAAATGTATAAATTCTAAAATTGATGAAAAAATTTCTGATTTAGAAATTTTATCTTTTAAAAAGTATTCTAAAGCTTTTACATCATGTTGAGTTGTTTTTTCTATTTTTTTAATCTGACTGGCATCTTCTTCAGTAAAATCATTAATAATATTATTAAGAAAAGATATGTTTTTATCATCAATTTTTTTTAATTCTAAAAGTTCAGATATGCTTATTATTTTTTTAAACCACTGAATTTCTACGTTGAGACGATATTTAAAAAAACCAAATTCGCTAAAAATCTCTCTAAGTACTAAAGTAGATTTACTATATCGACCATCAATGGGAGAAATAGCAGTTAATGAATTTAACTTCATATATTATATCCTGACTATTTTAAAACCATTTATTTTTTGTAATTATATAGTATGTTTGTATATATTTAAAAACATATTAATTAAAAAAATTAAATAAAAATATCTAATTTTATTAGATTATTTATCAAAACAAATTATTTTTTTCATAAAAAATCTTTATTACATATAATTAATCATTTTTTAAAAAATTAATATTCATATAACTAAATTCTAATTTTTTCAAGACTTATAAAATCAAAAATATATGTAATAAACTTAAAATAAAAATAGAAAAAATTAAAAATCATACAAAATAAACGTTAAGATTTTTATTTTTAAATCAAGATTTTTCATGATATTTATGTATTACAATTACTCAGACTGACCTAACATATAACATACTGTATAAGAACGTTGGAAATGTATCATTCTCACATTTCTCAAATAAAATCATTTTTCAAAATATACTGGTTGATATACATTTAAAAATGATATTCTAATTGAATTTTCTTTGTTAAGTATAATGATCTTATTATTTTAACATAATCAAAAAATTAAAATAATGGTATTCTAGAATTAATAATTCCACCACCTATACATATTTCTGATAAATAAAAGACAACGGATTGTCCTGGAGTGACTGCATTTACTGGAGAATCAAATACAACTTTTATATATAAATTATTTACGTAATCTATCTTACAAGATATATTGTTTTGACGATACCGTGTTTTTACTGTACATGATAATGGAAAAGTAAACTGTTCATGATTTATCCAAGTAATATTTTTGGCAATTAATCCTGTTGACATAAGATGTTTATTATAAGCTCCTTGAGCAACAATTAATATGTTTTTTTTAACATTTTTATCTACAACGTACCATGGAATATTATATCGTCCTTTGATACCTCCAATTCCTAATCCTTTTCTCTGACCTAGAGTATAATAACAAGCACCATAATGTTGACCAACAATCTCACTATTAGTGGTAATAATATCTCCTTTTTTTTCAGAAATATATGGATTAAGAAAATTTCTTAAATTTTTAGGACCAATAAAACAAATACCAGTAGAATCTTTTTTTTCGGCTACTGTTAAATTCAGTTTTCTAGCAATATCTCTAACTTGTCTTTTTTTTAAGGCTCCAATTGGAAATAATATTTGTTTCAATTGATAATTATGCAACGTATATAAAAAATACGTTTGATCTTTATCAAGATCTATACCTTTGAGAAGGTAGTATTGTCCAGATATTTTTTTTATGCGAGCGTAATGACCCGTTGCAATATAGTCAGCTTGAAGATTTTGAATAGAATATTTTAAAAATAGATTAAATTTAATCTCTTTATTACAAAATATATCAGGATTAGGTGTGATACCACTTTTGTATTCATTTAAAAAACGTTGAAAAACATTTTCCCAAAATTCTGTAGAAAAATTCATCTTATGAAGATGTATATTTAACATTTTACATACGTTTTCAGCATCCAATAAATCTTGTTCAGAAGTACAATGTTTTGCATTATCATCTTCTTCCCAATTCTTCATAAATAAACCTTCTACTTCATAATTTTGTTTTTTTAAAATCCAAGCAGATACAGACGAATCTACACCTCCAGACATAGCAATGATAACTTTTTTATTTTTGTTAATTTTCATAAATAAAACTAATTTTTATATTGTTTTTATATTTTTCTAAAATCAAAAAATATATTATATATTATAAAATGAATCAATACATTATATACTAAAATAATTAAATATTATTAAGATATATTTTAAATAATTTTAATAAAAACAACAAAAAAATATTTTTTTATGCATATTAAAATAATAAAATATTATGGTAAATATTAAATATGAAAAAAATACGAAATTTTTCTATTATAGCGCATATTGATCATGGAAAATCAACTTTATCTGATCGTTTAATACAAATTTGTCATGGATTATCTGAAAGAGAAATGTCTAATCAAGTTTTAGATACAATGGATTTAGAAAAAGAACGAGGAATTACTATCAAAGCACAAAGTGTTATGATTAATTACAAAGATAAAAATGGTAATATTTTTCATTTAAATTTTATTGACACACCAGGTCATGTAAATTTTTCTTATGAGGTATCTCGTTCATTAGCCGCATGTGAAGGAGCATTATTAATTATTGATTCTACTCAAGGAGTAGAAGCTCAAACATTATCTAATTGTTACACTGCACTAGATATGAATTTAGAAATTATCCCAGTATTAAATAAAATAGATTTACCTAATTCTAATTTAGAAAAAGTTTCTAAGGAAATCGAGGATGTTATAGGTATATCTGCATCAGATGCTATTCGATGTTCAGCTAAAACAGGAGAAGGAATAAAAGAATTAATAGAATATATTATTAAAAAAATTCCACCTCCTAAGGGTTCAATAGAACAACCACTTCAAGCATTAATTATTGATTCTTGGTTTGATAATTACTTAGGTGTAGTATCCTTAGTAAGGATTAAAAATGGGATTTTATTTGAAAAAGATAAAATTCAAGTTATGAGTACAGGAAAAAATTATTTTGTTGAAAAAATAGGCATTTTTACACCTAAAAAAATTGAAAAAAATCAATTAAAATGTGGAGAAGTGGGTTGGATTATTTGTGGAATTAAAAATATCAATGCAGCACCAGTTGGTGATACATTAACAACAACTATTAATCCTGCAAAAAAAAGATTAACTGGATTTAAAAAAATTAAACCACAAATATATGCTGGTTTATTTCCTGTTTCATCTGATCAATATGAAGCATTTAAAAACGCATTAGGAAAACTGAGTTTAAATGACTCTTCGTTATTTTATGAACCAGAAAACTCTAGCGCACTTGGATTTGGTTTTAGATGCGGATTTTTAGGTTTATTACATATGGAAATTATTCAGGAACGTTTAGAAAGAGAATATTTTATTAATTTAATTTCAACAGCACCAACAGTGATGTATGAAATAGAACTCATCAATGGAAACAAAGTCTATTTAGATACTCCTACTAAATTCCCTCCTATAAATACTATAAAAAAAATTAGAGAACCAATAACTGAATGTAATATTTTAACACCTCCAAAATTTCTTGGTGCAATAATTAAATTATGCGTAAAAAAAAGAGGTTATCAAATTGATATGATTTATCATACACATCAAGTTTTATTAAAATATCAAATACCTATGAACGAAATAGTATTAAACTTTTTTGATGAATTAAAATCTGTTTCTAGTGGATATGCATCACTAGAATATGATTTCAAATGTTTTAAAACAGCAAAAATGGTACGAATTGATATACTTATTAATTCAGAAAGAATAGATGCTTTAACAATTCTAGTCCATAAAAATAATTCACAATATCGTGCACGAGAAATAGTTGAAAAAATTAAAGAACTAATACCCCGACATCAATTCGATATTGTAATTCAAGCTATTATTAATAATGCAATCGTAGCTCGATCAACTATTAAACAATTAAGAAAAAATGTATTATCAAAATGTTATGGTGGTGATGTTAGTAGAAAGAAGAAATTATTACAAAAACAAAAAGATGGAAAAAAAAGAATGAAAAAAATAGGTAACATTAATATGCCTAAAACTGCCTTTCTTGAAATTTTAAATATTAGTAAAAAATAACATTAAGGAATTAACATGTCTAATATATTAACTATTTTTTTATTGATTAGTACATTATTTACAGGTTTGTTTTGGACTTATTATCAGATTAAAAAAATTAAAAACATGTGTTTAAGAAAAAAAATTTTTAATAAAAACATAGATCACAAATATCTAGAAAAAATAGAATATAAAAATACTTTTTTTCAATCTTTATCATCTTTTTTTCCAGTCTTTCTCATAATATTTATTATACGTTCATTTATTTATGAACCTTTTCAAATCCCTTCAGGATCTATGATGCCTACACTTTTAATTGGTGATTTTATTCTTGTAGAAAAATTCTCATATGGTATTAAAGACCCTATTACGCATCATACTTTAATACATAAACAATTTCCTAAACGTGGTGATGTAGTAGTCTTTAAACATCCTATAGAATATAATACAGATTATATTAAACGTGTAATCGGATTGCCTGGAGATAAAATTGAATATAATGAAAATACTAAACATTTACAAATTTGTACAAATTATTTAATTACAAAAAATTGTAACGAAAATTTACTCATTAAATATTCACATTCTCGACAAAGTGAATTTACTCAGAAACTATATTTTTTTGATCAAAACAGATCAATACAAAACAATAAAATATATCATAAAGTTTATTATGATATTGTTGAAGAAAATATTAATAATCTAAAACATAATATTCTATTGTTAGAGGGGATAAAAAGTGTTAAACAAGATTATTATCAACAAAAAGATATGAAAAAATTAAATTGGATTGTACCTGAAGGGCAGTATTTTATGATGGGAGATAATCGTGATAATAGTTTAGATAGTCGTTATTGGGGTTTTGTTCCTGAAAAAAATTTAATAGGAAAAGCTGTTAAAGTATGGATGAGTTTTAATAAAAATGAAAATGAATGGCCTACTGGTATACGTATTAATAGAATTGGTAACATATATTGAAAATTATTTGTTTAATTAGTATTTACAATTTTTTTGTTTATATATATTTTAAATTTTATAAAAATTTTTTAATTTTCTGTTATATATCTAAAATCAATTAAAATATCATTACAATTGGTATAACATGAACTATATTACAACAAAAAAAATACAAAAAATATTGGGATATACTTTTAATCATAAAGATCTCTTAAAACAAGCATTAACACATAGAAGCGCAAGTAGTAAACATAATGAAAGATTAGAATTTTTAGGTGATTCTATTTTAAGTTTTGTAATTGCTAACGCTTTATATCAGCATTTTCCTTATATTAATGAAGGAGATATGAGTCGTATGAGAGCAACTTTAGTACGTGGAAATACCTTAGCTGAAATTGCATACGAATTTGATTTAGGAGAGTATTTGAAATTAGGACAGGGTGAATTAAAAAGTGGAGGATTCCGTCGTGAATCTATTTTAGCAAATACTGTAGAAGCAATAATTGGAAGTATTTATTTAGATAGTAATATAAAAACAGTAGAAGAATTAATATTAAAATGGTATGAAAAACGTTTAGAAAAAATTAGTCCTGGAGATACACAAAAGGACCCTAAAACACGATTACAAGAATATTTACAATCAAAACATTTATCTTTACCTACATATTTTATAGTTGAAATATATGGTGAAGCCCATAATCAATTATTTACCATTCATTGCAAAATTAGCATCATTTCAGAACATTTAATTGGTACTGGTTCAAGCCGGAGAAAAGCTGAACAAGATGCTGCAAAAAAAGCATTAATTAAATTAGGTGTAGAGTGAATATACAACAAAAATATTGCGGATATATAACAATTATTGGAAAAGTAAATGTTGGTAAATCAAGTTTAATTAATAAAATAATTGGGAAAAAAATTTCTATAATATCAAGAAAAAAAAATACTACACAAAATAATATTATAGGTGTTAAAACACAGAATGCTTATCAATCTATTTATATAGATACACCTGGAATAATGTTTAATAAAAAAAACAATATAATTTTGTATAAAAAAAATCTTTTTTATAAAACAATAAAAAACTCATCGTTGTTAATGTTTGTTATAGATAAATTATCTTGGACAGAAAATGATAAAAATATTTTTAGAATAATACAAAAAAGCAAAACTCCTATTATTATTATCATTAATAAAATTGATAAAATTCAAAATAAACAGAATTTGTTACCTTTTATTGATGATCTTAAAAAAAAAAATATCGCCATAGAAATAGTACCTATTTCTACAAAAAAAACAAATAATTTTTTTTCATTAAATAATACTATTCAATCTTTTTTACCAAATAATCCTCATATATATCCTGAAAACTATATTACAGAAAATTCTTATGTTTTTACAATTTCAGAAATTATTCGCGAAAAATTAATTTTGTTTTTAGGTGATGAATTACCGTCTATCTTAAAAGTCAAAGTTGAATTTTTTCAAAAGAAAAAAAATGAAGAATTATATATAAGAGCTATTATTTTAGTAGAAAATATAAGACAAAAAAAAATTGTTATTGGTCATCATGGAGAAAAAATCAAAAAAGTCAGTATTCTTTCTAGATATAATATACAAAAAGAATTTTCTATAAAAACGCATCTTTTTTTATGGGTAAAAATCAACCTGAAAAAAAACTTAAAACATTAAAATACGAATTTTTTACACAATTACTAATTTTTTCAAAATTAGTTAAAAACTTAAAAATGCAACTAATTTTAAAAAAAATTATATAAGAATATTTTTTATTTTTTAAAAGGTTTATTTGAACAATGTCAATTGTAGGTATAGGTATAGATATCGTAGATATTTTACGTATCAAAAAGATTTTTTTACTTTATAGACATCAATTTGCCAAAAAAATTTTATCAAAAAAAGAATGGAAAAACTACATGGTTAGTAAAAATCAAATTGTTTTTCTAGCAAAAAAATTTTCTGCTAAAGAGGCAGCTTCTAAAGCATTAGGTACAGGAATAAATTATGGCATAACATTTAATCAATTAGAATTGTATCATAATGATATAGGAAAACCTCAATTTTGTTTTCTAAAAAATGCTTTAAAAAGAGCTAAGGAAATACAATGCAAATCTATACATGTAAGTATCTCTGATGAAAAATTATATACATATTCTGTAGTTGTTTTAGAATCGTAAATTTATTAGCGATATATACTAAAAGTATTAATTATTTTGTTTTCTTTTTTTCTGAAAAAAATTTTTTAAAAGATTAGAGCATTCTTTTTGCATAACATTTTTTTGAATATTAAATTTTTTTTCCATATTTAAAAAAAGACTTTGTAAATTACATTGATTATTTTTTTGTTTTTCATAATTTGCACCAAATACTAAACGTTTAATGCGACTTTGTATAATTGCTCCACAACACATTATACAAGGTTGTAACGTTACATATAATGTGCTGTTAACTAGTCGATAATTTTTTATTACTTTTCCTGCATAACGTAATGCTACAATTTCTGCATGTGCAGTAGGATCATTTTGTGAAATAGAACTATTCCAACCGATTCCTATTATTTGTTCGTCAAAAATCAACACTGCACCTATAGGAACTTCACCTTTTTTTTCTGCATGATGTGCATATTTTAAAGCAATTTTCATCCATTTTTCATCTTTTTGATATATCATAAAATATCTTTAGTACCTTGTTTTTTTTTGATTATATTGAGTTTGTCTTTTTTCCATTGTTTATTTTTTATATGTAATCTTTTATCTTGTATACTTTTCCCCTTTGCTAATCCAAATTCTAGTTTACACCAAGATTTTTCCCAAAATAAAGATAAAGAAACAAGAGTATATCCTATATTTTTTTTCTTATTAGATAAAAAATTAATTTCATTTTTATTTAATAATAATTTTCTTTTTCTTGTAGGATTATATATAATATATTTAGAAGATACACTTAAAGGTTGAATTAAGGAGTTACAAAGATACATCTCATTAAAAACACTGGTTATATAACTCTCAGTAATATTTACTTTTCCAGATCTAATAGATTTTACTTCCCACCCCTCTAAAACAAGACCAGATTGAAATTTTTTTTCTATAAAATAGTTATAATATGCTTTTTTATTAACAATTTTAAATAATTTTAAATTACAATTTTTCTTATCTATCATAATATTATTTTTCCAAAAAAAATATGTATTAATGTCTTCTACATCTAAAAAATAGTATTTATAATCAATCTAATTATCATTAATAACATATAAATAAAAAAATGCATATCATTCAAGCAACAGTAGTTTATGCTTTACCAGATATTCAATATATTTTAAAGGTTAATATGAAAATAGGAAGTACTGTAAAAGAAGCAATATTAGAGTCAAAATTATTAACATTGATAAAAGGCCTATCATTATATACTTTAAAAGTGGGAATTTATAATAAATTAGTATATTTAAATTCACGCATAGAAAATGGAGATAGAATTGAAATTTATAGAAATTTAATATTTGATCCAAAAGAACGAAGAAGAAAAAATATTTTAATTCAAAAATGAATTAATTAAAGACTATAATGTATTTTAGATTTAATAAAATTAAAAAAATTTTTAATTTTTATTAAATCTAAGAATATTATGTTTATATTTTTTTCTTTGACACTAACACCATAGCTGGACGTAATAAACGAGAGTTATGTAGAATATAACCAGGTTGCATAACTGTTACTATTTTATTAGAATCCATGTTATTAGTATAATGAATAGACATAGCTTCATGAATAGATGGATCAAATGGTACATTGATAGCGTCTATTTTTTTTATATGGAATTGTTGAAAAGCTTGGTTTAATAAATCAGATATTAATTCTAATTTATTTTTTATTTCTACAAAAAATTTATTTGACATATTTTTTTTTATTAAATTTAATGAACGTTCAACGTTATCAAATATGGGTAGAAAATTAATAATACATTTTTCTAATGAAAATTTTCTAGCTTGGTTGATTGTTTTGTTTGATCTATTCAAAAAAATTGTTAATTCTTTATCAATAGAGATTTTTTTTTCTAATATTTTTTTTTCAGATTCTTGTAGTTGATTTTCTAAGAATGTTATTAAATCTTTGTTTATAAAATTATTCTTTTCACAATCAATTTTTTCTTTTTCAATGTTTTTTTCTATTTTTTTATCTTGTTTTTTTGTCATAAAAACATCTCTATTTAGTATTTGGTTATTCTATAAAAAATATTTTAAAAATCTTATTTTTTATGACGTTTTAAGAATTTATTATAAATATTATTTTATTATTTGTTTCAAGATATTCTATTGGATTTTATAGTTTTTAAATAGAGGAGGTATGTAAGAAATTGACGTATCCCATGGTTGTTCAATCCATACATTTTGAGGAATATCTATCACATAATCATCAACTAATAAACGACCCATTGGTTTTGCAAAAATTGTAACAAAATATGCTTTGGGATATAAATTTCTAATAATTTTTGCAGTTCCACCAGTATCTACTAAATCGTCTATTACAATAATTTTTTCTCCGTTACCTTTTGCTTTTTTGATAATTTTTCTACTTTTTTTTAGACAATTATAATCATAACTTGAAACACAGACAGTATCGACATATCGAATACCCAATTCTCTTGCGAGTAGAGTAGATGGAACGAGACCTCCTCTACTTACAGCAATGATTCCATTAAAAAGTTTAATTTTTAGTAATAATCGATTTGCTAATTTTCTAGTATGAATTTGAAGCATATCCCAGGTGACGATGTATTTCTCACTCATAAAAAGAAATTCCGAAACTATAAAATAGTATTTATTTGAGAAAATTAAAAAAAATTTATAATGATTATATGATTGTGGTGTTTTCAAAAAATTAGAAATTTAAGATAAATTAATATTTTTCATTTCTGTTTCAATAATTAGTATTAATATATGAATAATTTTAATATGAATTTCTTGTATTCGATCTGAAAATCCAGAGTAAGGAACACAGATTTCTATATCAGACAATCCTTGTATTTTTCCTCCATTATTTCCGGTTAAAGCAATTGTGTTAATATTTTTCTTTTTCGCTTCTTTTATTGCTTTAATAATGTTAGAAGAATTTCCAGAAGTAGAAATTGCTAAAACTGTATCTCCTGAACACCCCACACTCTGAATAAATCTTGAAAATACATGATCATAACCAAAGTCATTTCCTACAGAAGATATATAACTACTGTCAGAAATAGATATAGCTGGATATCCTGGTCGTTTTTCTCTATAAAGACTAGTTAATTCCTCTGAAAAATGTGACGCATCACAATGAGAACCGCCATTTCCACAGGAAATTACTTTCTTTCCATTTTTCAATGAACTACAAATTAACATTGCAGATTTTTCAATATTATTTAATTGTTTTTTATCTTGTAAAAATTTTATTAAAAGATTTGATGCAACATTTAATTCTGAAAAAATTATTTTTTTATACATAATTTAAATATTTTTATATTAAATAAAAAAATTTAATATTCTCTTTAAAAGAGAATATATTATTTTTTTTCGGTGCGGACGGGGCTCGAACCCGTGACCTCCGGCGTGACAGGCCGATATTCTAACCAACTGAACTACCGCACCTTCTTTTTTTAATTATACTACTATTTTACATATTTTAAAAAAGCAGTCAATGATCTTTTTAAGATTTATGAAAAAAATTTATTCCACAAACATATACCATGTTTTTTCATATATTCAAGATATTCTTCATGTAGTTGAATTTCTTTTTTTGTAGCATATAAAACTTTTAACGGTTTTTTGTTAGCGATCGTATTTTTTTTTTCTTTAAAAATTGTGTTGCTAGAGATATTGTCATAAACAAACATAGACTCTTGACCACCAGTCATTAAAAGATATAATCTACCTAAAAGAGTTGCATCTATAATAGCGCTATGTAAATTTCTCGCAGATTTAGTTATTTTATAACGTTTACAAAGAGCATCTAGATTATTTTTTTTACCAGGAAATAATTTTTGCGCGATTTTTAATGTATCTATTACAGAACAAATTGTATCAATTTTGTCTATTTTTTTGTTTAACATTTGCAATTCTTGATTTATGAATCCTATATCAAATACAGCATTATGAATAACTAATTCAGAGTTACTGATATATTTTAAAAATTCATCAGAAATATCTTCAAAAGATGGCTTGTCTAATAAAAAACTATCATTAATACCGTGTATGTTCAAAGCTTCAGGGTCAATCGATCTGTTAGGTTTAATATAAACATGAAAATTATTTCCTGTAAAACGTCGATTAATAATTTCAATAGCTCCAATTTCTATAATTCTATGATTAATATGTGGAAGTCCATAAAAATTTATACCTGTCGTTTCAGTATCTAATACAACTATTCGTTTTTTTTTGATCATAATTTTAAACTTTTTTTAATAAAAATTATATAATTTTAGGAATTAATACTATGCTTAAAAAAATTAAAATGTTTACAGATGGATCTTGTTTAGGAAATCCTGGAGCAGGTGGATATGGAACAATATTACGATATAAACTACATGAAAAAATATTAACCTCAGGTTTTTATTTAACCACTAATAATAGAATGGAATTAATGGCTGTAATATCAGGGTTAGAATGTTTAAATCAATCTTGTTTAGTTCAAATTACAACAGATAGTTTATATGTTAAAAAAGGCATTACAGATTGGATGCCTGTATGGAAAAAAAAAGAATGGCGAACAACTAAAAAAAAACGCGTAAAAAATATAGATTTGTGGTTAAGAATCACTGATGTCTTAGAAAAACATTTAGTGAATTGGCTGTGGATTAAAGCACATGTAGGACATTTAGAAAATGAAAGATGTGATATAATAGCACGTGAATCAGCCAAAAATCCATCATTTAAAGATTTTTATTACGAAAATAATCAATTATAAAAATAATTTATAAATTTTTTTTTAAAAAATAATATTTTTGTTGGAGTTAAGAAATGATGTTAAAAAAAATTCCTGTATTAATCGATAACTATATTTGGATACTATATAATAAAAATAATTTTTGTATCATTATTGATCCTGGTGAATCGGATCTAATATTGAAAGAAATAAAAGAACATAAATGGTTTCCAGTAGCTATTTTATTGACTCATAATCATTTAGATCATGTAAGTGGAGTAAAAAATATAGTCAAACATTATCCAGAAATAATAGTATTTGGACCTCAAGAAACAATAGAAAACAATATCAATGTTGTTGTTCAACCTAATGAAAAAATATTTTTATTAAATAAAGAATTTTTTGTTCTTTTTACTCCAGGTCATACATTAGGTCATGTTGCATATTATAACAAACCTTATCTTTTTTGTGGTGATACTGTGTTTTCAGCAGGTTGTGGAAAGGTGTATGATAAAAGATATTTAGATATGTATAATTCTATAAAAATTATTGCATCGTTTCCGGATGAAACAATACTATGTTGTGCGCATGAATATACGTTGTCTAATTTAATTTTTTCTATGTCTATACTTCCTCACGATCGATTGATTAAAAATTATTATAACAAAATAAAAATAATTATCGAAAATCAGAGATCTTCTTTACCTACTTATATATCAATAGAGAAAAAAATTAATATTTTCTTTAGGACTAAGGAAAATTTTTTAAAAGAAGCTATAGGATTAGATTATAATTGCAGTTGTTTAGAAACATTTACAAGTCTAAGAATAAAAAAAGATTTTTTTTGGAGCTAAGCGGGATCGAACCGCTGACTTCCTGCGTGCAAGGCAGGCGCTCTACCAGCTGAGCTATAGCCCCAGATAATAATATGGTAGGCCTGAGTGGAATTGAACCACCGACCTCACCCTTATCAGGGGTGCGCTCTAACCGTCTGAGCTACAAGCCTGTTTTATTAGATAATTTGTGTGGGCACCTTCAAAAAGTATATATTTTTTAAGGAGGTGATCCAACCGCAGGTTCCCCTACGGTTACCTTGTTACGACTTCACCCCAGTCATGAATCACAAAGTGGTAGGCGCCTTCTTTTTATAGTTAGGATACCTGCTTCTTTTGCAACCCACTCCCATGGTGTGACGGGCGGTGTGTACAAGGCCCGGGAACGTATTCACCGTGGCATTCTGATCCACGATTACTAGCGATTCCGACTTCGTGGAGTCGAGTTGCAGACTCCAGTCCGGACTACGATTTACTTTATGAGATTTGCTTGTCTTTGCAGATTTGCTTCTCTTTGTATAAACCATTGTAGCACGTGTGTAGCCCTGGTCGTAAGGGCCATGATGACTTGACGTCGTCCCCACCTTCCTCCGGTTTATAACCGGCAGTCTTCTCTGAGTTCCCGGCCGAACCGATGGCAACAGAGAATAAGGGTTGCGCTCGTTGCGGGACTTAACCCAACATTTCACAACACGAGCTGACGACAGCCATGCAGCACCTGTCTCACAGCTCCCTAAGGCACTTTTTTATTTCTAAAAAATTCTGTGGATGTCAAGACCAGGTAAGGTTTTTCGCGTTGCATCGAATTAAACCACATGCTCCACCGCTTGTGCGGGCCCCCGTCAATTCATTTGAGTTTTAGCCTTGCGGCCGTACTCCCCAGGCGGTCGACTTAACGCGTTAGCTTCGGAAGTCACTTCTCTTGGAAACAACCTCCAAGTCGACATCGTTTACGGCATGGACTACCAGGGTATCTAATCCTGTTTGCTCCCCACGCTTTCGCACCTCAGTGTCAGTATTCGTTTAGGAGGCCGCTTTCGCCACGGGTATTCCTCCAGATATCTACGCATTTCACCGCTACACCTAGAATTCTACCTCCCTCTACGATACTCTAGTTTTTCAGTTTCAAATGCAGTTCCTAGGTTGAGCCTAGGGATTTCACATCTGACTTAAAAAACCACCTACGAGCTCTTTACGCCCAGTAATTCTGATTAACGCTTGCACCCTCCGTATTACCGCGGCTGCTGGCACGGAGTTAGCCGGTGCTTCTTCTTCGGGTAACGTCAGGAAATAAAATTATTAGTTTTATTTTTTTCTTCCCCGCTGAAAGTACTTTACAACCCTAAGGCCTTCTTCATACACGCGGCATAGCTGCATCAGGCTTTCGCCCATTGTGCAATATTCCCCACTGCTGCCTCCCGTAGGAGTCTGGACCGTGTCTCAGTTCCAGTGTGGCTGGTTATCCTCTCAGACCAGCTAGAGATCGTCGCCTTGGTAGGCTATTACTCTACCAACAAGCTAATCTCGTCTGGGTTCATCCATAAGCATGAGGCCAAAAAGGTCCCCCACTTTGGTTTTTCAACATTATGCGGTATTAGCTACCATTTCTAGTAGTTATCCCCCTCTTTTGGGTAGATCCCCAGATATTACTCACCCGTTTGCCGCTCGCCGACAAGAAAGCAAGCTTTCTTTCGCTGCCGCTCGACTTGCATGTGTTAGGCTTGCCGCCAGCGTTCAATCTGAGCCATGATCAAACTCTTCAATTGAAAAGCTTTTCTTAAAGAAAGAATCTTTAAGATTTATTAAATAAAAAAATAATTTTTGTACTTAATTTAAGTGCCCACACAGATTATCTAATATATTTTTAAAGAGCGTTTTGTTTATTTAAAACTTGAGTTAAGAGATTACATTTTTTTTATTGTATTGTCAACCTTTTTTGTAAAAAATATTTTTTTGTATTATATTCAAGATATATATTATTAAATACAATATATATTGTAAAAAATTATTGAATAAAATAAAAAAGGTTTAATTTATGAATTTAAAAAACATAATAAAAAAAGATATTAAAATTATTTTATCTAAAATTAGTTATAAAAATACACTTGATCCTATTATTACATTAAATAAAAAGAATAATTCAGATCATTATCAAATCAATAATTTGATAAAAATAGCTACTACATTAAATTTAAAAACTTGTGAATTAGCTGAAAAAATAATGTTTTATATTAACAAAAAACATATGTACAAAAAAACAAGTTTTTCTGAACCAGGATTTGTTAATTTTACCATTTGTAATAACTGGTTATCTGAAGCATTAGAAAAAATTTTTATATCACCTAGACTGGGTATAAAGTATGTACACTCAAAAAATATTGTTATAGATTACTCTTCTCCAAATATTGCAAAAGAAATGCATGTTGGGCATTTACGTTCAACAATAATTGGTGACGTTATGGTAAGAGTCTTAAGTTTTTTAGGGCACAACGTTATTAAAGCTAATCACATTGGAGATTGGGGGACTCAATTTGGTATGCTAATTGCATATCTAGAAGAAAAAAAAATAAACAATAAGGATTTATCTCTTCCTAAACTTGACAAGTTTTACTGTAAAGCCAAAATAAAATATGATTCAGATAAAAGATTTGCAGAAAAATCTAGAAAATATGTAGTAAAATTACAATATGGAGATAAATATTGCTATAAAATCTGGAAAAAATTAGTATTTATTACTATGTCTGAAAACTATAAAATATATAAAAGATTGAATGTGACGCTAGAAAAAAATGATACTATGGGAGAAAGTTCATATAAGAATATGCTTTTTGATATTGTTGAAGATCTAAAAAATAAAAAAATAGCAATTGAACACAATGGAAGTGTAATTGTTTTTTTAGAAGAATTTAAAAATAGAATAGGAAAATCTATGGGAGTAATTATTCAAAAAAAAGATAAAGGATTTTTATATTCTACTATTGATATAGCTTGTATTAAATATAGATATGAAACACTTCATGCCGATAGAATAATATTCTACACTGATTCACGTCAACATCAACATTTAATTCAAGCTTGGATGATAGCAAAAAAAGCTAATTACATATCTAAAGAGTTATTATTAGAACATCATGTGTTTGGTATGATGTTGTCTCCAAATAAACAACCTTTTAAAACTCGAGATGGCAACACCATCAAGCTATCTACTCTTTTAAATCAAGGTGTAGAAAAAGCAAGAAAACTAATTAAACAGAAAAAACCAAATTTTTCTAAAAAAGTTCTAATTCAATTATCTTCTATAATCGGTATTAGTGCAATCAAATATTCTGATTTATCTAAAAATAGACACATGAATTATATTTTTGATTGGGAAAAAATGCTTAACTTTGAAGGTAATACCGCTCCTTATATACAATATGCTTATACAAGAATTATTTCTTTGATCAAGAAGTCTAATATTCCTTTAAAAAAATTAACGTCCAAAATTATTTTAACAGAATCATATGAAATTCATTTAGCTATTAAAATATTAGAATTTGAAGAAATCATTTTATTAATAGAAAAAAAAGGCACACCACATGTAATGTGTAAATACATTTATCAACTTTCTACGTGTTTTTCTAATTTCTATGAAAATTGCTCAATACTTTTTTCAAAAACAATAAAAACTCGAAAAAGTAGATTAAAATTATCGATTTTAACAGCTAAAACATTAAAAAGAGGTCTTAGCATGCTTGGTATTAAAACAATAAAGAAAATGTAACATTTTATATTAAATAATTGAGAAAGGTGAGGAAATAATATAATACTGAAAATGTACTATTTACACCCACACCTCAACTTACTTGAAAAAACTCATTTATTTTTAAATTAATTACCAATAATACTACTCATTTTTATTTGATTAACATTTGTGATTTCTAAATGAGATAAGACAGTCAATTCTGGAAAATTTAATCGTAAAAATTTAGATAAAAAATATCGAAGAGGATGACTAACTAATAATACAAGAGGAGCATTTATTGATAACTGTTTTGTAATAGCTTCTTTTGTTTTTACTAATAAAGTTTGAGATAAATTAGGTTCAATAGCATTAGCACCTTCTTTTATAGTATTTAATAATAACTTTTCTAAATTTGCTTCTAATCCCATTACTTCAATGATATCTTTGTTGCCAAATAATTTTTGTATGATAATTTTTCTTAATGCAATACGAACAATATTAGTTAATTCATGTGGATCTTTTTGTGTATCTGCATGTTCTGATAATGTTTCTAGGATCGTTCTCATATCACGTATTGGAACATTTTCTGATAATAAATTTTTCAAAACTTTATGTAGAACTGTCAAAGTAATTGTATTTGGAATTAAATCTTCTGTAAGTTTCGGCATATCTATAGAAACATGTTCTAATAGCTTTTGAGCTTCTTGACGACCAAACAACTCATCAATACGGTGTGATATTAAAAAATTTACATGTGTAGAAATTATCGTACTAGATTCTATGACAGAATAACCTTTTTCTTTTGCTTCATTTTGAAAATCTTTATTAATCCAATAACCAGATAAACCAAATGTAGGTTCATAAACTTTTTCAAATGGCAACGATTCTATTTCTCTTCCAGTTTCAATAGCCATAAAATGATTAGGAAAGCATTTTCCTTTACCTACTTCTACACCTTTAATTAAGATACGATAAGAATTTTTTGATAAATTTATATTATTTTTGATATGTATTAATGGAGGTAAAAATCCAATTTCTTGAGCAATCGTTTTTCGTACAATACGTATTTTATCTATTAAATTCGTTGCATCATTAATATTAATCATTGATATTAAATTACGTGCTATTTCTATTCTAACTGGGTCTTCTAATTGAACATCATTCCAAGATGCTTCTGTAATAGATTGTTCTATTAACTTATATTTTTTATTGGCATTTAAAACATTACCATTTTTTATAGATTTTTTTTCATATAGCCACCAAGATAAAAAAAATAACAAAGCTGTGAAAACTAAAAAAATAATATTTGGCATACCAGGAACTAATCCTAAAATACCCAATACTCCTGCGCTTAATAAAATCACTTGAGGATTACAAAATAATTGACTAACTATTTGTTCTCCAACATTTTGATTAGTACTCACACGTGTTACAATCACACCAGCAGCAGTAGAAATAACCAGAGCAGGGATTTGTGCAACTAATCCATCTCCAATGGTTAATAAAGTATAAACTTCCGCAGCCTTTTTTAAAGGCATATTATGCTGTAAAAAACCAATAATTAAACCTCCAATGATATTTAAAATCATTATTAAAATTCCAGCAATAGCATCACCTCGAACAAACTTACTAGCTCCATCCATAGAACCATAAAAATCAGCTTCTTGTGTTATTTTAATACGACGTTTTTTAGCTTTTTCTTCACCAATTAAACCTGCATTTAAATCAGCATCTATTGCCATTTGTTTTCCTGGCATCGCATCTAATATAAATCGTGCACCTACTTCTGCAATACGACTAGCACCCTTTGTAATTACTATGAAATTAATAATTACTAAAATTATAAATACAACCATTCCAATAGCAAAGTTTCCACCTACTAAAAAATGACCAAAAGATTCAATTACTTTTCCCGCTGCACTAGTTCCAGTATGTCCATTTAAAAATACAATACGAGTAGAAGCTACATTTAATGCTAAACGTAACAATGTAGAAAACAGTAAAATTGTTGGAAAAGCTGTGAATTCTAAGGTATGACGAGTAAACATTGAAACAAGTAAAATTATTATTGATAAAGAAATATTAAAAGTAAAAAGTATATCTAATACAAAAGGCGCTAATGGTAAAACCATCATCGCTAAAATCATTAAAATCAGTATAGGACCAGCTAGTATTTGCCATTGAGATATTTTAAAAATTTTCATAATACTAAAAAAGGAAGAAAAATTAATCATTTTTTTTACGTTCTCCTCTAAAAATTAGTTCTGATGGGACTATGATATTTTTAGGTTTTTCAGGAAAAACACCACCTTCTTTTTTCCATTTCTTTACTTTCCAAACCCATGCTAAGACTTCTGCAACAGCTTTATAAAGAGGACTTGGAATATATTGTCCTATTTCAGAATAACGGTATAACGAACGAGCTAAAGATGGTGCAGAAATTGTAGAAATATTATATTGAAAAGCTATATTTTGAATTTTAATAGCTGTTTCACCTATACCTTTAGCAATTACTTTAGGTGCATTCATTCTTTTATCATCATATTTTAGTGCAACTGAATAATGTATAGGATTTGTGATTACAACATCAGATTTAGGTACATCTGATATCATTCTTCTGCGTATAATAGCTTTCATTTCCTGACGAATACGAGCTTTAATATTGGGATTTCCTTCTTTCTCTCTAAATTCATCTTTTACTTCCTGATGAGTCATTTTTAAATTTTTATAATGCTTAAATTGCTGAAGTAAAATATCGAAAGATACTATAGGAACTAATCCTAGTATTACTAAAAAACAACAATGAAATATCATATTGCACCCATGAAATAAAGATGATATAAAGCTTTCATGAATTAATGTTAACATTTCAGGAAAAGAAAAATACAAATACCATAGGGTTATACTGATAATAATAAATAATTTTAATATTATTTTAAAAAATTCTATTGCGATTTCAAAAGAAAATATTTTTTTTAAACCACGAAATAGATTTAATTTTTTAAAATTAAAATCTAATGATTTAAAATTAAATTTAATGCCACTGAATAAAATCGGAGGTATTATTATTATAAATAATAGAGTTACCAAAAAAGGAAATAAAATAAAAAACAACTCTTGTAAAAATATAAAAATGTTGAATGTAATTACATCATTGTTTGAAATAATATTTCTATTAAAAGAAAAACTATGAAACATAATATTCATAAAACTAGATAATATAAGATTTTTATACCACCATAAATTTATCAATCCAATCAATAAAATCAACAAAGAATTTAATTCTCGAGGGTATCTTGTTTTTCCTCTTGTTTTAAATTTTTTAATACGATGTTCAGTGGGATTTTCAGTTTTTTCTTCATTTATATTATGATTCATATTCAGTATTTTTAACCATTATTTTCATCTATAAAAAATTTATTAAACCTCTCTATTAAAAAAAAAACAAGTTAATTTTTTGCAATTTTATATACAATTAAAATTCTTTTTACAAAAAAATCTTTTTGATGAAAATTCAAAAATTTTCTACTTTTTGATTAATGTATAAATTTTTTTAAAATGAAAATACAAATTTATGTTTAAAAAAACATTATAAATGTTATTTTATAATATATTGCAATTAGATTCATTAATAAAAAAAATTTTATTTTTTGAGATATAATAAATGCGCACAAGTCAATACTTACTATCAACTTTAAAAGACAAACCTTATGATGCTAAAATTATTAGTCATCAACTAATGATAAGAAGTGGAATGATTAGACAATTATCTTCAGGTTTATATATTTGGCTTCCTATTGGAATAAGAGTTATAAAAAAAATAAAAAAAATTATTACAAAAGAAATGCAAAAAATAAAGGCTCTAGAAATACATATGCCTATAGTTCAACCTGAATCTTTATGGAAAAAAAGTGGACGTTTAAATGTTTATGGAGAAGAATTATTAAAATTTTATGATCGTCGTCAACATCAATTTATTTTAGGGCCTACTAATGAAGAAGTTGCGACTGACTTTGTAAAAAAAGAAATTCATTCATACAAAGAACTTCCTTTAATCATATATCAAATACAAACAAAATTTAGAGATGAAATACGACCTCGTTTTGGAGTAATTAGAGCACGTGAATTTATAATGAAAGATGCCTATTCTTTTCACATTGATAAAGATTGTTTAAGAAAAACTTATGATATTTTTTATCAAAGTTACATCAATATATTTAAAAAAATGCAACTAAATTTTTGCATAGTAAAAGCTAATTCAGGTTCTATGGGTGGAAATTTTTCTCATGAATTTCAAGCTTTTTCTAAAAATGGAGAAGATGAAATTGCTTTTTCAGAAAACAAATTATATTCATCAAATATGAATACAGCTCAATCTATGGAAACCATTAATTTTTTAAAAAATAAAAATACAATTCATACACGTCAAAAAATAAAAAACAGTCAAAAATCTAGAATAATTTCTCATGCGTTAACAACGCCCATAAAAAAGCAAATTAAAACCATTTTAGTTAAAACCAAAGAACATGATACTAATTTAGTAGCAGCATTATTAATACGTAGAGATCATGAATTAAATTTATTTAAACTTGAAAATCTTGCAATATTTCAAAAACCTTTAGTTTTTTTAAACGAAAAAGAAATAATTTCATTAACAGGAGTAAGTAGTAAGTTTGTAGGTCCTATAGGATTAAAAATTCCTATTGTTGCAGATATTTCTACTATTAATATGAAAAACTTTACTATCGGTGCAAATGTAGATGATCAATTCTTTGTGAATGTCAATTGGAATATAGATCTACCTATACCTATTGTACAAGATATTAGAAAAGTTACAAAAGAAGATTTAAGTCCTAATGGAGAAGGTTATCTAAATATTAAAAAAAGCATTGAAATTGGACATATATTTCAAATTGATAGAAAATATTCTAAATCAATGCAAGCTTCAGTTAAGTTAAAAAATGGAAAAAAAGAAAATATGTATATGGGATGTTATGGTATAGGAATTACAAGAACCATAGCCGCTATCATCGAGCAAAACCACGACGAAAATGGTATTATATGGCCTAGTGTTATTGCACCTTTTGAAGTAGCTATCTTGCCTATTAATATAAATAAGTCCAATAAAATAAAAAATATATCAAACTTTTTATATGAAAATTTTAAAAATAGAAAAATAGATGTTATTATAGATGATCGAAATGAAAGACCAGGTATTATGTTTAATAAAATTGATTTAATTGGTATTCCTCATCAAGTCATAATTAGTGAAAATTCAGTTGCAAACCAAAATGTTGAATATAGAAGAAGAAAAGATAAAAAATTTATTTTAATCAATATAAATTGTATTATTGATTTTATTTCAAATCAACTAAAAAAATAAAAAAATATACTATATAAAAAAATATGAAAATACTTTAAATTATAAAACTAGATTACTCGCATCTGAATAAACAATATATTTATGCGAGTTATAAATCTAAAAGCATGTTTAATTATATTTTAAATTTATTTTTTTTGTTTTTGATAATTTTTGCAACGTATTTAAAAATTTATCACTGATATCAATTAATAAATTTTGTTTCAATTTTGAATCTAAAAAAAAATTGTTATTTTGATAAACCATACTTACAGAAACAGTTCCTACAGATTGTTTTTTTAAAAAATGAACAAGATTTTGAACAAAACAAATATCTGTGTTGTTTTCATTGATTATAATTTTTAATTTATGTATATACTTTTTACGAACTATTTGTAAATTCATGATATTATGAGCTGTCATTTTAAGGTTTTTATTGATAAAATTAATATTTACAATACCTTCAACAAACAAAAGATTTTTTATTTTTAAAAGAGATTTATAAGAACTTAATAAGTTTGAAAAAATTATTACTTCTATACGACTTGTATTATCATCTAATACCAATATAGCTATACGATTATTATTTTTGGTTTTTTTAATTTTGATAGAAATTATTATTCCTGCAATTAACATTTTTTTACTTTTACTAAGAAATTTTACATTTGAAATTATTGTATTTTTTAAATAATTTTTTAATTCATCTATATACTTATCAATAGGATGTCCTGTAAGGTAAAATCCTAATACTTTATATTCATCATCTAATGAATTATTCTTTACAGATGATAAATTAATTAGATTATTTTTTTTTACTTGATGTAATTCATCTTTAAACATACCAAAAAGACTTTGTTGTTTAGAAGATTTAAGCTTAAAAGCTTCTTTTGAAGCTTTTAAAACATCGTCAATTAAATTAATTAAATAATGCCGATTTTTATTAAAACAATCACAACTACCAGACATAATCAATTTTTCTAAAACTCGACGAGTGATTTTATTAGAATTTACACGCATACAAAGATCAAATAAATCATAAAAATCACCATTTTTTTTTCGTTCTTTAACAATATCACGTACTGAATTTTCCCCAATACCTTTAATAGCACCCATTCCATAAACTATATGATTATCTTTATTAACGTAAAATTCATATGTACTCAAATTAATATTAGGAGGTATAATTTTTACGCCTATACGAGTAGCCTCTTTCACTAAAACAACGATTTTTTCTGTATTATCTATATCAGATGTCATTGCTGAAGCTATAAATTCTGCAGGATAGTGAACTTTTAACCACAAAGTTTGATAAGAAACTAAAGCATATGCAACAGAATGAGATTTATTAAACCCATATCCTGCAAATTTTTCTAATAAATCAAAAATTTTCATAGCTAATTTTTGATTAATACCATTTTTTAAAGCACCTGATTGAAATATAGAACGTTGTTGTGACATATCTTTCATGTTTTTTTTGCTCATTGCTCGTCTTAAAATATCTGCGCTTCCTAAAGTATAACCAGATAAAATTTGCGCTATTTGCATGACTTGCTCTTGATACAAAATAATACCGTATGTTGATTCTAATATTGGTTTAAGTGATAAATGTTGCCATTTATGATCCGGATATGAAATTTGTTCACGTCCATGTTTACGATTAATAAAATTATCTACCATCCCAGATTGTAAAGGTCCAGGTCTAAACAGTGCAACTAATGCAATTATATCTTCAAAACAGTCAGGTTGTAGTCTGTAAATCAAATCTTTCATACCCTGAGATTCTAATTGAAATATAGCTGTAGTTTGAGATTTTTTGAGTATTTTAAAACATTTATGATCATTGATGGGAATGGAGTTGATGTTTATTAATTTTTGTTTATTTAATTGACGTTTTACATTAATCATATTTACTGCATCATTAATAATTGTTAAAGTACGTAAACCAAGAAAATCAAATTTAACTAAACCTACATATTCTATATCATTTTTGTCAAATTGAGTCACAGGGTTATTACCTGTTTCATCACAATATAACGGACAAAAATCAGTAATTTTAGTTGGTGAAATCACAACTCCACCTGCATGTTTCCCAACGTTTCTATTTGTTCCTTCTAACTTTTTAGAAATATCAATTAAATTTTTAACATCTTCATTATTTTGATAAAGATTGAATAATTCAGATTCGTTTGAAAATGCCTCATTTAAAGTCATACCAGGGTCTGAAGGTATTAATTTAGATAAATTATTAATAAATCCATATGGATATCCCAATACTCTACCCACATCTCTAATGACAGCTTTAGCTGTCATGGTTCCAAAAGTAATAATTTGTGCTACTGCTTTTCTACCATATACATCCGTTACATGTTCGATTACTTTATCACGTTTTTCCATGCAAAAATCAATATCAAAATCTGGTAATGAAATACGTTCTGGATTTAAAAAACGTTCAAATAAAAGATTAAAAGATAATGGATTTACTTCAGTAATATTTAATGCATATGCTACAAGAGAACCAGCACCAGACCCTCGTCCTGGACCTACTGGTATATTATTATTTTTTGCCCATTTGATAAATTCCATAACAATTAAAAAATAGCCAGGAAAACCCATTTCATTGATTACTTTTAACTCCATGTCCAAACGATTTTTATATTTTTTATATATAATTTCATATTCTTTTTGATGAAAATTAAATGTAATTAAACGATTTTTCATTCCTTTATATGCTTGAATAATTAAATAATCTTCAACACTAGCTTGCCCTGTAATAAATTTAGGTAAAAAATATTTACCAGATTTAATAAAAACATTACAACGTTTTGCAATTTCTACACTATTTTCAAGCGATTCTGGGATATCAGAAAAAAGATCATACATTTCTGATATACTTTTTAAAAACTGCTCATCACTATAATTATTTTGAATTTTTGAATTTTTTAATGTCTCACCTTCATTAATAGCAATTCTAATTTTATGAACTTTAAAATCTTCTTTGTTTAAGAAACAAACATCATTAGTTGCAACGACTGGAATATTTTTAGATAAAGATAAATCTATTGCTAAACGTAAATATTTTTCTTCGTTATCTCTATTAGTACGCAACAATTCTAAATAATAAGATTCAGGAAAAATTTTTTGATAAAAAGATAAACAAGTAGATATTAATGATGAATTACCATTTAATAAAACTTTTCCAATTTCACCTTGACAACCTCCAGAAAGTAATATTAATCCTTGATTAATTTCTAATAACCAGTTTTTTTTTATCTTTATATTATAACTATTAGTATATCCATTTTGATATGCTCGAGAAATTAATAAAATTAAATTCTTGTATCCTTCTTCATTTTCAGCTAATAAAGTTAATTTAGTTAGTTCATTGTTTATTAAATCAGAAGAAAATTTAACAGTGACTCCAATAATAGGTTTTACACCCAACGCATGAGCTATATTATAAAATTTAATTACACCATATAAATTATTGTAATCTGTTATTGCAAGAGCAGGCATACCTAACGATGCCGCTTTTTTAATTAAATCTTCAGGTTTAGATAAACCATCGATAATTGAATAATCACTGTGTACGTTAAGATGAATAAATTTAGTTTCATTCATACTATTTCCTGAAATTAACATGAAAATATTTAATTTTAAACAGATTTTTTAGCAAAAATTGTTATTGATTTACAAATTATATTATTTTTTACAAAAGCAATATTTTTAAATTTTAAAATATTTTTTTTAGACTTCAAAAACATTGTTTCTATTGCAATTTGATCACCAGGTACTACAAATTTCTTAAAACGTACATTATCTACACCTACAAAATAATATAAAGTGTTTATATTGAGTTGTCCTATACTTTTGTATATTAAAATACCTGCAGCTTGAACCATAGCTTCAATAATTAATACACCCGGAAAAATTGGATTAGTTGAAAAATGTCCTTGAAAATATGGTTCATTAACTGTACAGTTTTTTATTGCTTTTAAATATTTAAATATATCTAGTTTAATAACACGATCGATAAGCAAAAAAGGGTAACGATGAGGTAGAATTTTTAAAATTTCTTCAATATTTAAAGTATTTTTTATAACATTCAAAATATCTTCCTATGTTAAAAATTTTTAAATGAATACTAATATATATAAAAATTTTTAATATTTATTTTATAATTACCAATTCTTCCCGATATTAAATTGAAATGGTTCTAAATGATGATTTTTATTTTTTTGAATAGGAATAGAATAAGAAAACACTAATGGACCAATAGGTGAAAACCATTCTAATGAAAGACCAAATGATGAATAAATATCATCGATAATATTATGTTTTAAAGAAGTGAATGTATTCGTATAATTTTTATTATTTAATTTTGTGTCCCAAATATTTCCAACATCAAAAAATATAGAAGATCGTAAAAATTGAGAATGTATTTCATTTAGAAATGGAATTGGTATGATAAATTCTAAATTGGTAGAAAACGTAGCGTTACCACCAATGGAATCAATTGATTCACACGAATCATTGTTTTGATATCCCATACAATGATCTAAATCAACATTATCGTAGATTTTTTTAGGACCAATAGTTTTAGAACGGAAACCGCGAATGTGATTTGAACTATCAGCATAAAAATTTTCATAAAAGGGTAATTTTTTATTATTAAAACTATTTCCTATACCCATGTGAATATGGCTTAAAAAAATAAATTTTTTTAATTTATCCAATGGAACATATTGTTCACTATCTAATATAATTTTATAAAAATTATTGTCCGATCCAGGAATTGTATTTTTTCCGCTTATATAGGTTTGATTACCGGAAATAGGGAAATAAATATATTTTAAAGTATTATACGTCCAAGAATAATTTAAAGTAAAATCATCAACTAAACTAGTGGCTAAAATATTATCATTTAAAGATGTGTTTATTGAAGAAGGAGTTTTTATTTTTTTATTTATTTTTGAAGTATCATTGTTAAAAATACCATTATGACTATATCCTATACCAAAATTTATTTTATTAGCATCATTGATTGGAAATCCTAAGTTACTTTCAAAACCATAAGTATGTTTGTTTATATTCGAAACACTATTAAAATTATATTTAAAATCATTAAAAAATAATCTAGTATTTAAATCTGTTTTATCAAAAATAAAATAAGGATAATTTATTGATAAATCGATATATTTTTGATTTTTATTTTTAATAATACTGGATTTTAAAGAATTACCTGAACCAAATATATTGTCTTGAGAAAAAGAAGTATTAAAACTGATACCACTATCTATACCATACCCTAATCCAAAATTTATAGAACCTGTTGGTTGTTCTTTTACTTTATAAATAATATCGATTTGATTAGAATCAGAAGAAATTTTATTATTTATTACTTGTATTTGACTAAAATACTTTGTATTTTCTAATAAAATTTTTCCAGATTCTACTAATTTCAAGTTAAAGCATTCCCCTTCCATTTGCTTCATTAAACGACGTAAAACTTTATCTTTAGTTAACTCATTACCCTGAAAATAAATTTTATGTACATAAAATTTATTTTTGATATCAATATTAAAATTTAAAACAATGGTTTTTTTTTCATAATTAATTTCTGGAATAACAATAATCTGGGCATCAATATATCCATGTTCAAATAATAATCGTTTTATTCTGTTCACAATCAAATTAATTTTATCTTTATTATATGGCTCGTTATGATTAATATTAATTAAATCTTTTATTAAAGGTCTGTAATCAAATAAATCACCATTAATGAAAAATTTAGAGATGTTATATTTTTGACCTTCAGAAATGTAAATTTTAATATCTACAGAATTATTTTCTTTAAGAAAATTTACTTCTTTTTTATCTATATTAAAATAAAAATACCCTTGATTTACATAAAAATTATTTAATTTTACTAAATCAACGTTTAACTGTTTTGGTGAATAATGAGATTCATGAAAAAGATTCCACCAATTTGAATTCGTTTTTAACTTAAATAATGAAATTATTTTTTTTTCAGAAATATTTTGTGCGCCAAATATTTTAATACTATTCACTTTTATTAGAACACCTTCATTAATCATTATTTTTAAATTAACGGTATTATGAGGTAAAAAAATCTTTGAAATTTTTATATTAAATTTACATCTTCCTATATCATAGTAAAAATCTTTTATTGTTTGAATAAATTTTTTTTCTATATATTCACTGAATGAATGACCTTTTTTTATGTTTAATTTTGTCAAATATTTATCTAATATGTTAGTATCAATAATTTTATTGCCTAAAATGATTACATCATTAATAATAGGTCGTTCATGGATATAAAAAATTATTTTTTGTCCTGAAAAACCTACCTTTATATTGTCAAATTTCCCGGTTTTAAATAAAGATTTAACACTATTTTGTATATCATTTTGAGTTATTTTACTTCCAATATTAAAAACAATATTTTGTAAAACTTCATTTTCTGAAACATTTTTTAATCCGTTAAATTTTATATCTTTGACAATCCATATATTTTTTGCATAGACAGTAGAACTGACAGTAGCACTAAAAAACATAAAAAAAAATATAAAAAGTTTTTTCATTAACATTATCGTCAACATTTTTCCTGGAAAATATTCCATATTTTATAAAAATAAAATCTCAAAATACTTGATGAGTAGTCATTTTTACAAAATAATTAAATAAAATTGTTTTAAAAATATAAACATATTATTTTTCACATGCATTTAAATTTTATTTGTATACATGACTTGAATTGTATTTAAAAAATATACTATTTTTTACACCCTCCAAAACGACGTTCACGAGATATAAAAAAATCTATAGCATTTTGAAAAATATATTGATTAAAATCAGGCCATAATACATCAGTAAAATATAATTCTGAATAAGCTATTTGCCATAGTAAAAAATTACTAATTCTTTTTTCTCCTCCTGTTCTTATAACTAAATCGACTGGTCTAAGACCTCTAGTAGATAAATATTTAGAAATAGTATGTTCTTTGATTTGCTCTACATTTAAAATTCCTTGTTGAACGTTTTTCACAATTTTTTTAACACTTTGTATTATATCCCATTTTCCACCATAATTTGCAGCTATATTTAAAATTAAACCACTATTTTTTACAGTAATGTCTTGAACTTGATTGATTTTGTTTTGCAATGTTTTATTAAAAAATGTTGTATCACCAATAATTTTTAATTGAATATTATATTTTTCTAAATTATGTAATTCATTATTTAATGCAAATAAAAATAATTCCATTAATCCATTTACTTCAAGCATTGAACGATTACGATTTTCAGTACTAAAAGCATACAATGTTAATATTTTTATATTATTTGTAATAGAAAATTTCACTGCTTTTTTTAATGCTTGGAAACCTTCTTTATGACCTAAGATAGATAATTTCCCTTTTTTTTTAGCCCAACGTCTATTACCGTCCATAATAATAGCTACATGATTAGGATTTTCTTTTTTAATTTTTTTTTTATATTTTAACGAAAATTTATACAACATAGTACTTATAAATTTCTCTTAAAAATAGAATTTTTTTATTTAATATTTTTATCTAAAAATAATTTATTTATCATATTCAGTTAAAACGAAAAAGATAACACTTTTTTCATGGCCAATATTCTTGCCATTCTATCAATTTCTAAAACATCTTCAATAGAATTTGGTTCTGAAAAACAAGAAGACATTAATGTCTCTAAATTGACGTTATATATTTTATCAAAAGAAATTTTTCTATTCAGAAAAGCAGAAACTGCAATTTCGTTTGCTGCATTTAAAACAGTCATTGCTGATTGACCTTCAGAAAAGGTATCAATGGTTAATTTAAGACATGGAAATTTAGTAAAATTAGGTTCAAAAAAAGATAAGTTATTATTTTTTAAATAATTAAAAAAATCAGATTTTAAACGAAGACGATGGGGCCAAAACATTGCATATGAAATAAAAATTTTTATATTAGGAATAGATAATTGAGCTGATATAGAACCATCATAATACTCAATCATAGCATGAACTACAGATTGAGGATGGATCAAAATTTTAATTTCTGATTCTGAAGCATGAAATAACCATCGTGCTTCAACATATTCTAAACCTTTATTCATCATGGTAGCTGAATCTACTGATATCTTTTTTCCCATTGACCAATTTGGATGAGAACATGCCTGAATTGGTGTTACATTTTTTAATTGAGATATAGAAAAATTATAAAAAGGTCCTCCAGAAGCAGTTAAAATAATATTTTTAATAAAACTTTTTTTTAAATTAACTATGCCTAAATTTTTTTGTATATCTAAAGGTAACAATTGAAAAACAGCATTATGTTCACTATCAATTGGAAGAATTCTAGCTTTACTAAAAGATAATTCTTTCATAAACAAGTGGCCACACGTAATTAAAGATTCTTTATTAGCTAATAATATTGTTTTTCCAGCACGTATTGCAGATAACGTCGGTAATAATCCTGCTACCCCAGAAATAGCACAAACTACTTGATCTATTTCTGATAATGAAGCAAGTTGACAAATTGCTTGTGCACCAAAAAGAACACGAGTTTTAATTTTTTTAATTCTTAATTTTTCACTAAGTGAATTCGCAGATTTTTCATGATACATTGCTACCCATTCAGGAGAAAAAATTTTACATTGTTCTAAAACTTTAGTAACATTTTTATTTGCAACTAAAGCAACTACTTTAAACAAATTTGGGTAAAGTCGTATAATAGACAAGGTGCTAGTACCAATGGAACCACTAGATCCTAGGATAGTTATCTTTTTCATGAATATTGTTATATTATAAATAAATTTTTATTATGAAACGAATATTATAAAGCTTTTTTATTAAATAAAAAATTTAAAATTTCATTAATTCTGCTTCTTTTTTTGCTAAAATCAATTCTATTTTTTTGATGTATTTGTTGGTAATTTCTTGTATTTTAATTTGTGCAATATGTTCTTGATCTTTTCCAATAACTTTATCTTTAATCAATTTTTTAATTTTATCATTTGCATCTCTACGAATATTACGAATACAAATGCGACTATTTTCAGAATCTTTACGCATAACTTTAATTAAATTTTTTCTTCTTTCTTCGGTTAATGCTGGTACTTTTATAATAATATCTTTACCAGTCAACATTGGATTTAAATCAAGATTTGCTTGTAAAATAGATTTTTTAATTAATGATGTAACCGAACTATCAAATACATTAAGTCTAATAGTATTAGCATCTTCAACTATAATGTTACAAACTTGACGTAAAGAACTTTTGGAACCAAAATATTCCACATAAATATTATTTAATAAAGATGGCGATGCTCTACCTATTCTAATATTATTTATATTATTTTGAAGTGTTTGAACACATAACTTCATTTTTTCATTACTATTCATATTAATTTCATTAATCATATTTTTACCTATACAATATGCTTTTATATGTCTTCATTTATCAAAAATACCAGTATTTTATTGTTTTGAGTTCATTTTACTTAACTAATAAGTGTGCCTTCGTTTTCACCCATAATAATTCTATATAAAGATCCAGAATTATTAATATTAAAAACCCGAATAGGTAAACAATAATCTCGAGCAAGTGTAAAAGCAGATAAATCCATCACTTTTAACTCTTTTTCTAGCACATCTTTATATGTTAATTTTTTATAAAGAATCGCATTAAAATCCTTCTTAGGATCTGCTGAATACACTCCATCAACCTTAGTTCCTTTTAAAATGATATCAGACTCTATTTCAATACCTCGCAAGCAAGCAGCTGAATCAGTTGTAAAAAAAGGATTTCCAGTTCCTGCGGCAAAAATCACAACAAAATTATTAGATAATAAATTCATTGCTCGATCATAATTATATGCTTGACAAATACCATTTATTGGTATTGCAGACATTAAATAACTATTAACAATAGACATTGAATTAATTTTATCTTTCATAGCTAAACTATTAATGATTGTAGACAACATACCTATATGATCTGATACTACTCGATTGACACCTAATTTAGATAGTTTTTCACCACGAAACAAATTACCACTTCCAATGACTAAACCGACTTGTACACCAATCTTTACTATAGATGAAATTTCTGTAGCAATCCTTGTTAACACACTTATATCGATTCCAAATTTGTTAACTCCCTGTAATACCTCTCCACTTATTTTTAATAAAATACGTCGATATGTAATTTTTTTTTTTTCAGACATGTTCCTCAACCTAAGTACATTCTATATTCATAGAAAACTAATGAAATAAAAGATGTGGTGAAAAAGAATTAATGCATAATATTAATTTAAGAAATAATTTCACCTAATTCAAATCTAAAAAATGATTTAACATATACGTTATGTTTATTTAATATATCTTGTACTGTTTTACTAGTATCCATAATAAAATTTTGACTAGTTAACGAAATATTATTCAGAAATTTATTCATTCTTCCGTTTATAATTTTTTTAACTACATGATCAGGTTTTTGAAGATTTTTTGCTAATTCTAATTGAATGTTATATTCCCGTTGAAACACTTTTTGAGAAACATCTTTTGGATGTAAATATTGTGGTTTACTTGCCGCAATATGCATAGCAATATTTTTCAGTATGTTTTTATCACAATCTGTAGCATTAATTAATACACCAATACGATTACCATGTAGATAAGAAAGAATATTCTCACTTTCTATAAAACAAAAACGACGTATATTAATATTTTCACCTACTTTTGTAATTAGATTTATTCTTTTTTCTTCAAAAGTATCTTTTAATTTTTGAATATCATGTATTTTTTCTGCTAGTACTGTTGAAACTATTTCATTTCCTAATACAATAAATAAATTATCTTTAGATACAAAATCAGTTTCACAATTTAACTCTAACATTACGCCAAATTTATCTCGAGTTTTTAAAAAAATTGCGCCTTGATTAGTAATATTATTAACTTTTTTTTCGGCATGTAATTTTCCTGATTTACGTAAATTATCAATAGATCGTTCTATATCTCCATTTTCTTCTATTAATGCGCGTTTACATTCTAAAAAACCAACTCCTGTGCGCAATCTCAATGTTTTAATTAAACTAGCAGTAATATCAATTTTCATATGTATTCTTCTTATTCATTGTTTTAGATGTAAAATAATATTAGAAAAAATTTCAGAAACAAATATATATTTTATTTAGAATCTATCTCTTTTGTACAATGCGTCAATGATTTATCTGATATATTTTGAAGATTGATCTTAGATAGATTAATCGAAACAAAATTTAAGTACAATGACACTGATCGAATAGCATCATCATTTCCAGGGATAACATAATCTACACCATCAGGATTAGAATTAGTATCAACAATAGAAAAAACGGGAATACCTAAATTATTGGCTTCTTTTATTGCAATATGTTCATGTAATGCATCAATAACAAACAAACAATCAGGTAATCCACCCATATTTTTAATGCCACCTAAACTATTTTCTAATTTGCATAATTCTCGAGATTTTATCAACGCCTCTTTTTTAGTTAATTTTGAAAAAGTACCATCCTTCGATTCTATTTCTAAATCTTTTAAACGTTTTATAGATTGTCGAACTGTTTTCCAATTAGTTAACATTCCTCCTAACCAACGGTGATTAACATAAAATTGACTGCAATTAATAGCTACTTGTTTTACTCCTTTTCTAGCTGCTCTTTTCGTACCAACAAATAATATTCTGCCTTTTCTAAAGGCAATTTTTTTCAATTCTATAAGAGCAAAATTAAACATTGGCAAAGTTTTTTCTAGGTTAATAATATGTACTTTGTTGCGAATACCAAAAATAAAAGGTTTCATCTTTGGATTCCAATAACGTGTTTGATGCCCAAAATGTACTCCTGCTTTTAACATATCTTTCATGGATACTATGTCCATAATCACCTCTAAGTTAAAATAATCAACGATATTAAAAAAATAACAATAAAATTATCAAAAAATTCTATTAAATATTTTAATTAAAATTCATAATAATTAAAATGTTAAATTTACATTTTTTTCATATTAATATATATCATATTTTTATATTAAAATTATAAAATTATTAATAATAAATAATATATTTTCATTTTATGTAGATTTATTAGTAAAGAATTTTTTAAATACATTTCAAATATAGTTTTAATATATCCTAAATTTTAAAAATTGACATAAAAAACGGCTAAATATTATGAATTATATGATTAAGAAACCAACAGAAATTAAAAAAATGCGAATATCTGGAAAAATAGCCGCTGAAGTCCTGGAAATGATAGAAAAGTATGTTCGACCTAATATAAGTACAGAGGATATCAATCAAATTTGTCATGATTATATCATTCATGAGAAAAAAGCTATTTCAGCATGCTTAGGATATCATGGATTTCCTAAATCTATTTGTACTTCTATTAATGATGTCGTATGTCATGGGATTCCAAACAAAAAAAAGATATTGAAAGAAGGTGATATAGTGAATATCGATATCACCATTATAAAAGATAACTATCATAGTGATACTTCAAAAATGTTTTTAATTGGGGAAACAAGTATTTTATCTAAACGTTTATGCACAATTGCTCAAGAAAGTCTATATCGCTCGTTAAAATTAGTTCAACCAGGAATACCTTTATATAAAATTGGTGAAACGATTCAAAATTATGTTGAAAACAACAATTTTTCTGTTGTAAAAGAGTATTGTGGACATGGTATAGGTCGCAATTTTCATGAAGAACCACATATTTTGCATTATAAAAACAAAGATAATAACATTGTTTTAAAAAAAGACATGATTTTTACTATTGAACCTATGATTAATTCTGGAAATCCTCAAGTCAGATGCATGAAAGATGGATGGACTGTCAAAACTAAAGATCGTTCTTTATCAGCACAATACGAACACACTATTTTAGTTACAGAATATGGATGTGAGATTTTGACATGGCGTAAAAATGAAAAAATTTGTCAAAAATTATCTAATAAAAACTAAATTTTTACTAAAAATAACTCTAAAAAATATCTTTACTTATTAATAAAGAAATAGGTGCATAAAAAAACAATGGAATCATTTAAAAAAATTATTGAAGAAGCATATCTCAAAAAAAATAATATTACTGAAATGACTCATGATATGTTTAATACAGTAAATTATGTTATTAAATTATTAAATAATGGAAAAATTAGAATTGCAGAAAAAAAATCAGGTGTATGGATAACGCATGAATGGTTAAAAAAAGCAGTTTTATTATATATGTATATAAAAAAAAATCATATAATATCAGATTATCATACAAATTATTATGATAAAATTCCATTAAAATATGAAAAATACAATGCACAACAATTTGAACAAGACAAAGTTCGTATAGTGCCACCAGCAACCATTAGATACGGTTCATTTATCGCACGTAATACAGTAATTATGCCATCTTATGTGAATATTGGCGCATATATTGATGAAGGGACTATGGTTGATACCTGGGCTACGGTCGGTTCTTGTGCTCAAATTGGTAAAAATGTTCATTTATCTGGAGGTGTTGGTATAGGAGGGGTTTTAGAACCATTACAAAATAATCCTACAATTATTGAAGATAATTGTTTTATTGGAGCTCGTTCTGAAATTGTAGAAGGAGTAATTGTAGGACAAGGATCAGTAATTTCTATGGGTGTGTTTATTGGGAAAAGCACTAAAATATATGATAGAACAAATGGAAGTGTTTTTTATGGAAAAGTACCTTCTAACTCAGTAGTGGTTTCCGGAAGTTTACCTTCAAGAGATAAGACTCATCATCTTTATGCTGCTATCGTTGTAAAAAAAGTAGATTTACAGACATTAAGTAAGACAGAAATTAATACACTTTTAAGACATATATAATAAAAAATCCGCCCGATTTGTTCGGGCGGAAATATCAAAAATTATTCGCTTACTAAATAAATGCTATAATTACCTCGTTTTACACTAAAAACTAATATTTTTGGTTTACTATTTAGAATCATCCTTAGTTCTTCTACATTTGTTATAATTTTTTGATTAACTGCTATTATAATATCATCTTTTTTAAAACCAATTTTTGACGCCGCAGTATTTGATTCTACATTTTCTACTTTTACGCCTTTTTCTCCATTTAATAAATAATCACTAAAATTTGCACCTTCAATTCCTAAATAATTATTATCTAAATTTAGATTATGGTTTAAAGAATGTTTTAATTCTACAATAATATTTCTAATTTTTCCTTCTCTAAATATTCCTAATTCCATTTTCGTAGTAACTGGTAAAGAACTAACTTCGGCACGTAATGCAGAAAAACTAGAAATAGGTTTTTTATTTAAAGAAATGATGATGTCACCAGCTTTAATACCTGATTCAAATGCAGAGGAATTAGGTAAAACTTGACTTACAAATGCACCTTTTTGTGCATTTATCTTCATAATTTTTGCTAAATCTGAGTTTAATTCCATACCTATAATTCCAAGTTCTCCTCGTCTAACTTGTCCAAATTGAACCATTTGTGCAGTGACGTTCTTCACCATATTCCCTGGTATCGCAAAACCTATTCCAATATTACCACCATCTGGCGCTAAAATAGCCGTATTAATACCTATTAATTCACCGTTTAAATTCACTAATGCTCCACCAGAATTACCGCGATTAATTGCTGCATCAGTCTGAATAAAATTTTCATAATGTTCAATATTTAGTCCACTACGACCCAAAGCAGAAATAATACCTGACGTAACAGTTTCACCAAGACCATATGGATTTCCGATAGCTACAGTATAATCTCCTACTCTTAAACTGTCAGAATCAGCAATTTTTATTGCACTTAAATTATTTGCGTCTTTTAATTGTATTAAAGCAATATCAGAACGCGGATCTTTTCCGATTATTTTAGCTTCATAACGACGCCCGTCACTTAACTGTACTTGAATTTTATTAGCATTTTCTACAACATGATTATTTGTTACTGCATATCCTTTTTCAGCATCAATAATTACTCCAGAACCCAATGCATGAAACTTTTCATGTGTATTTTCAGAATTTGGATTCACATCACAAAAAGGAGAATGTCGAAATGGCGAATTACCTTGACAAAACGGAGAATTATCACCAAAAAATGGTTGAAATTGATGCGGTAAACGAGAACCACGTATTATAGTACTTCCTTCAATATTAATACTAATAACTGAAGGCATTACTTTTTCTAACATTGGTGCCAAACTAGGAGCTATTTCGTTAGAAAAATTATTATTTTTATCCAAATTACCTGAAGACATTCCAAAACTTAGTAATAGCATGAAAAATAACATTACTTCGCTTAATATTATCATCTTTATTCTTTTCATTGTTTCTTTCTCATTATTACAATCTAATCTATAAATGAACTTTATTTTTCATAGTAATCATTACAAAAACAGAAGATATTTCATTATACACTTCATCACTCTTGAACTCCACGAATCGTTAATATCTATAAAAAATAAATTTAAAAAATATATACTAATATGAAATTAAAGTTTTAAAATAAATTAAAAAATGCATACTTATTTTTCAAATATAAAAAATGTTTATAAATTATTATACTTTAAAAAAGTATACGATTTTATAGTTTGAAAAATAATACTTGTGATTAAAAAAAGGATTATAGATATTTATGTTTTTCAAAATTATATTTAATATTTTTTTATATTTTTTGTTTTTTCTAATCGTTTTTCATAATCAATTTTTAACAATATTCAAAAAAACAATACACGTTACAACTTTAACAGGAAGAACTATGGGGACATATTGGCAAGTAAAAATCCCAAATCTAAAAAAAAAATACAAATTTATAATTTAATAAAAAAATCTTTAGATAAAGATGAAAAAATGCTTTCTTCTTGGAAGGAAAATTCTATAGTATCTCAATTTAATAAGCGTAAAAAAAATGAACTGCAAATAATTAATAGAAATTTTTATCATATCATTTCACAAGCAATGAAAATAAACAAAAAAACTAATGGAAAATTAGATATTACAGTTGGTAAATTAATTAATATATGGGGATTTGGCACTAGAGAAAAACCTACTATTTATCCTTCTATGAAAAAAATACAAAATAATATGTTTGATTTTGGAAGTAGACACTTAAAAATTATTAAGAAAAATTCTAAAATATATTTAACAAAAGATATCAATGGTATAGAAATTAATCTTTCAACTTTAGGTGAAGGTTTTGCTACAGATCATATATCGTATATACTTAAAAAAAAAAGATAAACAACTATACTATTTCAGTTGGAGGAACTGTATTAACAGAAACAGAAAAAAATGAAAAACAGTCTAAAATAATTGCAATTCAAAAACCTATAGATCAAAACCAATCAATTCATTTATTAATAAATTTAAAAAATGGTGCCATCAGTACGGCTGGATGTTACCGTAACTATTATTATCTTAAAGGAAAACGTATTTGTCACTTAATCAATCCTAGAACTGGAAAACCTATAACACATAATTTAGTTTCTGTTAGTGTTATTTCTTCAACTGCTTTAGAAGCAGACGGATGGGATTCAGGATTACTTATCATGGGATTTAAAAAAGCAAAAAAATTAATACTAAAAGAAAAATTAGCAGTTTGTCTTATCACTCAAAAAAAAAATACTTTTTCAACATGGACATCTCCTCAATTTAGAAAATTTTTACTTAAGTAAAATACTTTTAAATCATGACAATAATTAATCAATATAAATTGCATTTAATTAGATTCTACTAATTGATAATATCTGATATATTTGTAATAATAAAAAATTACATCATTAACAAAAATAATAGTTTTTATTTTTAACATAAGAACTATTTGAAAAATATCGAAAAACTATTTTAAAAATTTTTTATATTAAATAGCGCTAATTTTATCTAGATAAACTACAGGATAATCTGATAGATAGCGAACTAGGAAATAAAACCTAATACTAAATTAGTATCCTGGAGGAAAAAATGGAAATATTGTCAGGAGCCGAAATGGTCGTTAGATCATTAATTAATCAAGGAATACAACATATATTTGGTTATCCTGGTGGAGCTGTACTAGATATTTATGACGCTCTAAAAACTATTGGTGGAATTGAACATATTCTAGTTAGACACGAACAAGCAGCAACTCATATGGCTGATGGATATGCCCGTTCTACTGGTAAAACAGGAGTGGTATTAGTCACTTCAGGACCAGGTGCAACTAATGCTATTACTGGCATCGCTACTGCATATATGGACTCAATTCCTATGGTGGTAATATCAGGTCAAGTTGCTTCATTATTAATTGGTTATGATGCTTTTCAAGAATGCGATATGATCGGTGTTTCTCGTCCAATAGTCAAACATAGTTTTTTAGTTAAAAAAACTGAAGATATACCAATTACTTTTAAAAAAGCTTTTTGGTTAGCAGAAAGTGGACGTCCGGGACCAATCGTTATTGATTTACCAAAAGATATTTTAAAGAAAAAAAGTAAATATTTTTTTAAATGGCCAGATAGTGTTAATATCAGATCATATAATCCCACAACTAAGGGGCATAAAAAACAAATTCAAAAAGCTTTATATAGATTACTCAAAGCTAAACAACCAGTTATTTATGCTGGCGGGGGGGTAATTAGTTCCAAATGTCATAAAGAATTACTTGAATTTGCAGAAAAAACAAATTGTCCTGTGACTACTTCTTTAATGGGATTAGGTGTCTTCCCAGGAAATCATCCTCAAAGTATTGCTATGTTGGGTATGCATGGTACTTATGAAGCAAATATGGCAATGCATCATGCTGATGTAATTTTTGCTATTGGTGTTAGATTCGATGATCGAACAACAAATAATTTAAAAAAATATTGTCCTAACGCTATTGTTGTACATATTGATATTGATCCTACTTCGATTTCTAAAACTGTTTCAGCGCATATACCTATTGTAGGAGACGCGAAATACGTTTTACAACAAATGCTCAAAATATTAAAATCAGAACAACATATTTTTTGTTTAAAAAATTGGTGGAACTGTATTGAAAAATGGAAAAAAGTTAATAGTTTAAAATACTATGAAAATAACAAAAAAATTAAACCTCAAAAAGTTATCGAAACTCTTTTTCAACTCACCAAAGGTGATGCTTATATAACTTCAGATGTCGGTCAACATCAAATGTTTACTGCATTATATTATCCTTTTAATAAACCTAGACGCTGGATTAATTCAGGTGGATTAGGTACCATGGGATTTGGATTTCCTGCTGCTTTAGGTGTCAAATTAGGTTTCCCTAAAGACACAGTTATTTGTATAACTGGAGATGGCAGCATTCAAATGAATATCCAAGAATTATCTACAGCACGACAATATAATTTAGCTATATTAATTATTAACCTGAATAATGCTTCTTTAGGTATGGTTAAACAATGGCAAGATATGATTTATTGTGGACGACATTCTCATTCTTATATGGATTCACTACCAAATTTTATACAATTAGTAGAATCTTATGGACATATTGGAATTCAAATTAGCCAACCTCTAGAATTAAAAGAAAAACTAATACTGGCATTACAAAAACTATCTACTGGAAATTTAGTTTTCGTTGATATTAAAATCGATAGTTCTGAGCATGTTTATCCTATGCAAATCCAAGGTGGTGGAATGAATGACATGTGGCTAAGGAAAAAAGAGGAATTTTAAAGATGCGCAGAATTTTGTCTATTTTATTAGAAAATGAATCAGGTGCACTGTCAAGAGTAATAGGGCTTTTTTCCCAAAGAGGATATAACATAGAAACGATAACACTTGCACCAACTGAAGATCCAACTCTATCAAAAATGACTATACAAACAATCGGAGATGAAAAAAATATTGAGCAAATCGAAAAACAACTGCATAAATTAATAGATGTATTAAGAGTTGTTCAGATTGACCAATTTTCTCATATAGAACGCGAAATTATGTTAGTTAAAGTCCAGATTAATACTTCTTCTAAGAGAGATGATATTAAACATACTACTGAAGTGTTTAGAGGTCAAATTGTAGATATGACATCTACAACATATATACTACAATTATCTGGAACAACAAAAAAATTAAATTCTTTTTTAAAAGTTATAAGAAAGATATCAGATATCATAGAAATAAGTCGTTCTGGCATAGTAGGTATTTCACGAGGATAAGTTGCTGTTTTATAAAAAATAATATGTGATTTTATTATTTTTTTATATGTATATGCAAAAAATATTTATTTTTTTAAATTTTTTAAGTTTAATTTTATAAATTAAATCAATTTTGTTAAACATGGTCATTTAAATTTAGTGACCGTGTATAAATAATAAACTACTATAAAAATTAAAATGAATGACATACTTAAACATATTCCAGTAATGAAAAAAGAATTAATACAATCTTTGAAAATAAAAAAAAATGGCATCTATATTGATAGCACATTTGGTTCTGGTGGGCATTCAAAAGAAATTTTGAAATATTTAGGGAAAAATGGCACGCTATATTCGTTTGATAAAGATCCTAGTGCTATAGCTATAGGGGAAAATATTCAAGATTCTCGTTTTCATATAATTCATGAAAAATTTTCTAATTTATTAAATTATGCTGAAAATAAAAAAATAATAGGAAAAGTGAATGGAATAATTTTTGATTTAGGTCTTTCTTCATTACAAATTGATGATTATAAAAGAGGTTTTTCATTTAAACAAGATGGTCCTTTAGACATGCGCATGAATCCTAATTGTGGGATTTCTGCATCAGACTGGTTATTTAAGAGTGATGTTCATACTATCTCTTATATATTAAAAAATTTTGGAGAAGAAATTTTTTCAAAAAGAATAGCTTATGCTATTAAAAATAAAAATCGCCAAAAAAAAATAACAACTACTAAAGAATTAGTTGATATTATCAAAAATGCAATACCTATAAAAAACAAATTTAAACATCCAGCAAAAAGAACTTTTCAAGCTATTAGAATTTATATTAATGAGGAACTAGAGGAAATTAAAAAAGCTTTAAACAATACCTTAAAAATACTAATACCAGGAGGACGTATTTCCATTATTAGTTTTCATTCTCTAGAAGATAGAATTGTAAAACAATTTATGATAAAAAACAGTAGAAAAGCCAGCGTTCCATATGGAATGCCAATTACAGAAGTACAATTAAATAAATTAAAAACATCTAAATTAAAAATTATTCATCGTATTTTACCTACTCAGAATGAAATAAAGAAAAACCCAAGATCAAGGAGCGCAATACTCCGTACTGCAGAAAAAAAATAAAACAATGAAAATTCAACGTTATGATCTAATTCAAATAATAAAAAATGATTTTCTTTCAAATTGGAAAATACACTTAATTTTATTGATAGCCATTTTAATATCTGCCAGTTGTACTGTTATTACAGTCTATAAAACTCGTTTACTAATTTCAGAAGAAGAAAATCTTCTTCGTATTAAAAAAAAAAAAACAATGAATGGAGAAATTTAATCATTGAAAAAAATACTTTATTTGTTTCATCTCATATCTCAAAAAAATAATTTCTATCAATTAACTTTTAAAATACATAAAAGTATCAAGTCAATAGTTTAAATCAGATAATTTAAATTAATCAATGTTCTCTAAAAAAATGTATAACAAAAAAAATATTAATTTTTCTAAAGAAAAAAAATTTAAAAAAAGTGTGTATATAAATTGCCGTTTTTTTATATTATGTAGTTTTATTTTCTTATCTTTTATAATTTTAACATTACGTATATTTTTTTTACAAATTATTCATAAAGAAGAACTAATAAATGAAGGAGATCGGCGAACTTTAAGAATAGAATCTCTACTTAGTACAAGAGGAATTATACACGATCGATTAGGATATCCATTGGCTGTTACTGTATTAGTTAATGCTGTATGTGCTAATCCTACAGTAATATTAAACAATCAAAAAAATATTACAAATGATTTACGTTGGAAAGCGTTATCAGAAGCTATTTCGATTCCTTTAAAAAACATTATTTATAACATTAATAAAAATAAAAAATCAAAATTTATTTATCTAGCTCGACAAATTTCTCCAGAAATTGGAAATTATATTAAACAATTACAACTGTCTGGGATTTTCTTACAAGAAGAATCAAAAAGATATTATACTTCTGGGAAAATAGCTGCTCAATTAATAGGATTGACTAATATAGATGGTGAAGGTATTGAAGGGATTGAAAAAAGTTTTAATAAATTATTGATAGGAAAACCAGGAAAAAGAACGATTAGAAAAGATAAAAAAGGACAAATTATTGAACAAACATCTTTAGTTGATAAATCTGTATCTAATAATTTAACTTTGAGTATAGACAAAAGATTACAAACTATTGTATATAATGAATTAGATCAAGCTGTTAAAAATAATAAAGCTGATTCAGGAACTGCTGTTTTAATTGACATTGAAACTGGAGAAATTCTCTCAATGGCAAATAGCCCTGCATATAATCCAAATAATATGCTGCATGTTCTTGCAAAAAATATTCGTAATAGAGCTATTACAGATATGTTTGAACCTGGTTCTACAGTAAAACCAATCGTCATAATGGAAGCCTTAAAGTTAGGAATAATTCAAACAAACTCAGTAATTAATACAAAACCATATTTAATAAAAAAACATAAAATAAAAGATGTGTCATATTACAATCAACTATCTATAACAGGAATATTACAAAAATCAAGTAATGTAGGTGTATCAAGAATTGCATTATCTATTCCGACCAAACAATTAGTTGAGACTTATATGAAGTTTGGATTAGGAAAACCTACTCAATTAGGTTTGATTGGAGAACAAAATGGTTTTTTCCCAAGAAAAAAAAACTGGTCTAATTTAGAAAAAGCGACTTTCTCATTCGGATATGGATTAATGGTAACTCCTCTTCAATTAGCACGATTATATGCAACAATTGGAAGTTATGGAATTTATCGTCCTCTTTCGATTATAAAAATTGATACACCCGTCAGAGGAATACGAGTTTTCCCTAAAAAATATGTAAAAAACGTAATCCATATGATGGAAAGCGTCGCTAAAACAGGAGGTGGAGGTATAAAAGCAGCTGTAAAAGGATATCGTGTAGCAATTAAAACAGGTACTGTAAAAAAAGTTGGCATACATGGAACTTATATCAATCAATATGTTGCTTATACTGCAGGAATAGCACCAGCTAGTAATCCAAAATTTTCATTAATAGTAGTTATTGATAATCCTAAAGGCAAAGAATATTATGGAGGTGCAATTTCTGCTCCAGTTTTTAGTAGTATAATGCAATTAATATTAAAAAAAATGAATATCAAACAAGATAACGCATAAAAAAGGTTTAAATGCACAATATTTCACTAAAATATTTATTATCACCTTGGATAAAAGATGTACCGAATAGAAATGTTTTATCTTTAACAACAGACAGTAGAACTTTAATTGAAGGAAGTTTATTTATTGCTATATTAGGAACAAAAAGAGATGGACGAAGTTTTATTTATGATGCAATTCATAAGAAAGTAGCAGCTATTCTATACGAAACACAAAAAAAAGTAGATCATGGAATATGTAAATATATTCATTGTATTCCTATTATTTATTTTTTTAAACTTTCTAAAAATATTTCAACATTAGCAAGTCGTTTTTACAAAGCACCAGGAAAAAAAATAAAAATCATCGGAATAACTGGCACTAATGGAAAAACAACAGTAACACAATTAATTAATCAATGGAGTGAAATTTTAGGGACAAAAATAGCAACTATGGGAACTTTAGGAAATGGTTTTTTAAAATCTTTACATGTAACAAAAAATACTACACCTGAAGCTATTTACATACAATCATTTTTATATATGGCAGTAGAAAAAAAAACTAAATTAGTGACTATGGAAGTATCATCACACGGTTTAGTACAAAATCGAGTTAAAGAGATTCCTTTTCATATTGGAATATTGACAAATATCAGTCAAGATCATTTAGATTTTCATGGAAACATGGAAAATTATAAATCAGCTAAATGGTCATTTTTTTCTAAACATAAAATAAAAAAAGTAATATTAAATGCAAATGATAAATGTGGACAAATTTGGCTAAGAAGATTATTTAATGTCTATACGATAGCAGTTACTATTAAAGATAGTACACAAAAAAAATATGCAACCAAATGGATTAATGCTACTCATCTTCAATATGATAAAAATGGCACTAATATCACTTTTGAATCTAGTTGGGGTTCAGGTAATATAAAATCCTACTTAATAGGAGACTTTAATGCTATAAACTTATTATTATCATTAGCTTGTCTTTTAGAATTAGGTTATAAGATATATGATCTTATAAATACATCATATAAAATACAGCCTATAAATGGTCGAATGGAGACTGTGTTTCATAACAACAAACTCGTTTTCATTATTGATTATGCACATACTCCAGATGCATTAAAAAAAGCACTGAATTCAATTCGTTTACATTATAATCAATCTTATATATGGTGTATATTTGGATGTGGTGGAAATAGAGATAAAAAAAAACGTCCTCTAATGGGTTCTATCGCCGAAAAAATAGCAAATAAAGTCATTATTACTAATGACAACCCAAGAAATGAAAAAGAAGAAAATATTATTAATGATATTTTAAATGGTTGTAAAAACCCAAAAAAAATTTTCATTATTCCAAATAGAAAACAAGCAATATCTTATGCGTTTCATCAATCACAAGATGATCATATAATTTTTTTAGCAGGAAAAGGTCATGAAGACAAACAAATTATTCAAAATAAACATATTAATTATTCAGATAAAAAAGTAGTTTTAAATTTATTGGAAAAATAAAATGATTTCTCTATCCTTGAAAAAAATAGCTAAAATTACTAATGGAAAGTTATATGGATCAAATTTAGTAATAAATAAAATCGTTATTGATACTAAACAGGTTGTTCCAGGCTGTCTGTTTATTGTATTAATAGGTAAAAAGTTTGATGCGCATAACTTTATAGAAAATGCTATCATCAAAGGATGTGCGGCTATTATAATGCAAAAAAACATCAAATGTTGTATTTCTTATATTATTGTAAAAAATACATCTATTGCATTAGGTGATATTGCTTCTTGGATTAGACAATCAACTAATGCAAAAATATTAGCGATTACAGGTTCTTGTGGTAAAAGTTCTGTAAAAGAAATGACATCATCTATACTAAAACAAGATGGCAATACAATATCTACTATTGGTAATTTTAATAATCACATCGGTGTTCCGATCACTTTACTACAACTTACAAAAAAACATAAATATGGTGTCATTGAATTGGGTGCAAATCAACCAGGTGAAATTTTTTATAGTAGTAAAATTAGTCGACCAGAAGTCGTATTAATAAACAATATTTACTATGCTCATTTAGAAGGTTTTAAATCACTTTTAGGAGTCTCCAAGGCAAAATCGGAAATATTTTCTGGTCTTAAGTCTAATGGTATAATTATTATCAACTTAGATAGTCATCATCTTTCACAATGGAAAAAAAATATATCTCAAAAAGATATCATATATTTTTCTATTAAAAAAAAAAATCGAGCGATATTTTTTCTAGTGACATTAAAATTCACATACATGGTACATCTTTTACAATACATACCCCGTCGGGAAAAATAAATATTTCATTACCATTTTTAGGATATCAAAATATATCTAACGTATTAGCAGCAACCGCTTTATCTTTTTCTTTGAAAATACCCTTAAAAAAAATAAAAAATGGATTATTAGCCACTCCAATTTTATCTGGAAGATTAGAACTCATTGAATTAAAACCGCATAAAATTTTGATTAACGATACTTATAATTCTAATGTTTCATCTATGATTTCAGCTATTCAGGTATTAGATAAAATGCCAGGATATAAAATATTAGTTTCCGGTGATATGTCAGAATTAGGGAAAAAAAGTGTTTTATACCATAAAATAATAGGAAATACTGTAAATTTATATAAAATAGATGAAATCCTTACGATTGGACAAATAAGTTATGAAATCAGTAAAATATCTAATAATGGAAAACATTTCCTTGATCATAGACAATTAAATAAATATTTAAAAAAAATATTTTTTAATAAAAATAAAATTACAATTTTAATTAAAGGTTCACGTAATACAAGAATGGAAAAAGTAGTAGAATATCTCATTAAAGAGAGTAAAAAACATGTTAATTTTGTTGTATAAATACTTCAATGTTTATTTTTACACTATTTCATATATTTCATATCGTGCAATATTTAGTTTGTTGACGTCTTTTTTTATCAATTTGTATATTGGACCTATTTTTATATATTTTTTTAAAAAAATACAAACATATCAAACAATAAGACACAATGGTCCAAAAACTCATTACTTAAAAAATAAAGTTCCAACTATGGGTGGTTTATTTATTATTTTTTCTATAATGTTTTCAGTTCTTTTATACTGTGATTTATCTAATAATTACATTTGGTATGTGGTTAGTATTTTATTAGGCTATGGTTTTATTGGTTTTGTAGATGACTATAAAAAGTTAAAATATCAAAATTCTCAAGGATTAACAGTTTTATGTAAATATTTTTTATTATCTATTCTCGCATTAGGAATAATATATATAATATATATTAATAATAAAACTCTTTTTTTTACTGAATTAAATATTCCATTTTGTAAAAAAAATATTCAAATTAATTATCTATACATATTATTATCTTATTTTATAATTGTTGGTACTAGTAATGCAGTTAATTTAACAGATGGATTAGATGGTTTGGCAATTATGCCCGTTATTTTTTTGTCATGTGGTTTTACATTAATATCGTTACTTAGTCTAGATATAAAAAATTCTGAGTATTTAAATGTGTCTTATATAAAAAATGCAGGCGAATTATCTATATTATGTACAGCTATTATTGGATCAGGATTAGGTTTTTTATGGTTCAATAACTATCCTGCTAAAATATTTATGGGCGATGTTGGATCTTTATCATTAGGAGGATCGTTAGGAATAATTGCAATTTTATTGCATCAAGAATTATTATTAATAATAATGGGTGGAGTATTTATTTTCGAAACTATATCTGTTATTTTACAAGTTATATCATTTAAAATCAGACGAAAAAGAATCTTTAAAATGGCACCAATTCATCATCATTATGAACTGAAAGGAATATTAGAACCTACAATAATCGTAAGATTTTGGATTATTTCATTAATATTACTTTTAATAAGTCTTATTTCACTCAAGGTGTGTTAATGAAATACAATTACTTTGGGAAAAAAATATTAATTTTAGGTATTGGATTAACAGGAATATCATGTATTCATTTTTTTTTAAAAAAAGGTGTAATACCAAAAATAATTGATGAATCTAAAAATCCTGTGTTTTTAAAAAAAATCCCTAAAAACATTCCATTTTTTCTAGGAAACTTAAACAATAAATGGATTCTAGAAGCAGATATAATTGTTATTAGTCCAGGAATTTCTTCATTTAAACCTATTTTAATACATGCTCGTTCATTAGGAATTGAGATTATTAGTGATATAGAACTTTTTTCAAGAGAAGCCATTTTTCCTATTATTTCAATCACAGGTACTAATGGAAAAAGTACTGTGGCTACAATGGTTGAAAAAATTGCAAAAAAATCAGGTTACAAAGTATGTTTAGGTGGAAATATAGGCGTTCCTATTTTGAATATGCTCAATCAAAAAGTAGATTTTTACATATTAGAATTATCTAGTTTTCAATTAGAAAATACATTTACTTTAAAATCTAAAATTGCAGTAGTGCTAAATATCAGTGAAGACCATATTAATCGATATCCAGAAGGTTTTAAACAATATAAAAAAATTAAATTATCTCTTTACCAAAGAGCAGAAATTTGCATTGTCAATGTAAAAAATAAATTACATGATGTTATTCAGACCAATAAATCTAAAAAATATATTACTTTTGGTACTCAAAACAGTGATTATCAAGTTCATTATAACCATAAAAATGTTATATTATCTCGTAAAAATAAAAAAATACTAGATATTAGTCAAACATTATTATGGGGTGCTCATAATCATCAGAACGCATTAGTTGCTCTAGCTATTTCTGACTCTATAAAATGTCCTAGACATTGTATAATAACTACATTGCAAAAATTCTCTAGTTTACCTCATAGACTTCAAATTATACATAGAAAAAAGGGAATAGATTGGATAAACGATTCTAAATCTACAAATGTAAATAGTACAAAAGTTGCTTTAAATTCCTTAAATACTTCTGGAACAATCAGATTATTGTTAGGTGGAGATAGCAAATCTGCAAATTTTAATATACTAAAAGATGATTTTGAAAAATTTAAAATAAAAATTTACTGCTTTGGAAAAGATGGAAAAAATATTTCACAAATATGTAAAAAAAAATCTATTTACTTCGATACTTTACAACAGGCAATGAAATTAATTATAAAAGAAGCAATATCAGGTGATACAGTACTTTTATCTCCTGGTTGTAGTAGTTTAGATCAATTTTCTAGCTTTGAAGAAAGAGGTAATATTTTTATGAAAATAACAAAAGATATAGCTTCTTGAAAATACCCAAATAATTTAAAAATATATATAAAAAATTCAATATGAAAAACTCATATATCATATTATATGATCGTGTATTAGTTTGGTTAAGTTTAAGTTTATCTGTAATCGGATTGATTATGGTTCTCTCGACATCTATTCCTATAGGTCAAAATTTATACCAAGATCCATTTTTTTTTGTAAAAAGAGAAATATTTTATTTCTTTTTAATCTTTGCTTTATCTTTTATTTTTTTACGTACACCAATTATTTTTTGGAAAAAAAAAAGTAAATTAATGTTAATTATTTCAATTCTATTACTTATATTTGTACTGTTAATAGGTCATTCAACACGTGGATCTTATAGATGGATAAAAATAGGGTTTGTGCACATACAACCTTCAGAAATATGTAAGATTTCATCTTTTTGTTATATATCTAGTTATTTATCACGTAAACAAAAAGAAGTATGCAATAATTTTTGGGGGTTTTTCAAACCTATCAGCATCATTATAATCGAGTCTGCTTTATTGCTGGCTGAACCTGATTTGGGAAGTGTTATTGTTATTTTTTTTACTAGTTTGTCAATTTTATTTCTTTCTGGTGCTAAAATAAGACAATTTTTAATAATTACACTTATCAGTACAATAACGGTTTTTTTATTAATCCTAGTAGAACCTTATCGCATGAGAAGAATATCATCTTTTTGGGATCCGTGGAAAGATCCTTTTGGCAATGGCTATCAATTAACACAATCTTTAATGGCATTAGGAAGAGGTAATTTTTTCGGTCAAGGATTAGGAAATTCGATACAAAAATTAGATTACTTACCTGACGCACATAGTGATTTTGTATTTTCTATTATCGGGGAAGAATTAGGTTATATTGGTGCTTTTTTTATACTTTTAATGATTTTTATCATTTCTTTTCGTGCTATGTATATTGGAAAAAAAGCATTAGAAAAAAAACAAATATTTTCAGGATTCTTAGCCTGCTCTATTGGAATTTGGATTGGATTTCAAACATTAATTAACGTTGGCGCAGTAACTGGTATATTACCTACTAAAGGATTAACTTTGCCACTAATTAGTTATGGTGGCTCAAGTTTAATTATTCATTCAATAGCTATTTTTTTTTTATTAAGAATAGACTTCGAAATTAGATTAAGAAGATCACAAGATTTTCCTAAAGAGGTGAAATGATTTCAAAAAAAATAATCATTATGTCAGGTGGCAGTGGAGGTCATGTTTTTCCAGCTTTAACTATAGCAAAATTTTTAATAAAAATGGGCTGGAATGTCAATTGGATTGGTACGAAAAATAACATTGAAGCTGAAATTATTCCAAAACATGGAATAAAAATACATTTTATTGAAATTAAAGGATTACGTAATGCCAGTTTAAAAAACTTAATTTTCTGTCCAATTTATATATTAAAATCTTTTTGGAAAGTAAAAAAAATAATAAAAAATTGGTCTCCAGACATTATATTAGGTATGGGAGGATACGTATCTGGTCCAGGAGGAATCGCCGCTTGGTGCTCCAAAATTCCATTTATTTTACATGAACAAAACAAAATTGCTGGTCTTACTAATCAATGGCTATCTAAAATATCTACAAAAAATATGCAGGCTTATTCTGGATCACTTAAAAATGCAGAACTAGTAGGAAATCCAATTTGTGAAAATATAATAAACATTCCGTCACCTAAAAACCGTTTTAAAAACAGGGAGGGACCTATTCGAGTATTAGTAGTTGGAGGGAGTCAAGGAGCTTCAATATTAAATACAATTTTACCAGAAGTCGCTTGTTTGTTAAAAGAAAAAATTATTGTTTGGCATCAATCTGGAAATTTCGAATTTAAAAAAACCAAAAAAAAATATAAACAATTAGGATTAAATTCAAGTATTATTGTTTCTTTTATTACAAATATAGCTTCTGCATATGAATGGGCAGACATAATTATTTGTCGTTCCGGAGCTCTCACTGTCAGTGAAATATCTGTAGTAGGATTAGGAGCAATTTTTATACCATACCCACATAAAGACAAACAACAACACAAAAATGCACAAGAACTTGAAAGTATTGGTGCCGCAAAAATCATCGATCAAAAATATTTAAATACAACATTAATCATTAATATAATTAATCAGTTAAACAGAGAAACTCTGTTAAAAATGGCAATACAATCTTATTCTTTAGGAATTCGCGATTCAATATTAAAAATTTCTGAAATTATTCACGATACTATTAATGAATAGTCAATATTATATTTTAAAAAATATTAAAATAAATTGAAAATTAAAAATTAAATCTTAAAAGATAAAAATATGAATGTCAATGACATAAAAAATATTAATTTTTTTGTTTATAACAAAAAAAAAATAAAAAATATCCATTTTATTGGTATCGGTGGTACAGGAATGGGAGGTATTGCTTTAATTTTGTTAAAATTGGGTTATAACATTAGCGGATCTGACTTATTGAAAAATGCTGTTACAGATACATTAATTAACTTAGGAGCTAATATATATTTTAAACACTCTAAAAAAAATATTAAAAATTCTGATTTTGTTATTAAATCTAGCGCTGTTTTATCAAACAATCCAGAGATTACTTCTGCTAAAAAATATAATATTCCTATATTATTAAGAGCAGAAATGCTTCAAATATTAATGAAATTTAAAACTGGCATAGCCATTTCAGGTACACATGGAAAAACTACTACTACTTCAATGATTACAGATATCTGTATTAGAAGTAGATTAAATCCTACTTGCATTAACGGTGGATTAATAAAATCTATAAACTCTTATGCTACACTAGGTTCTTCTAGATACTTTATTGTAGAAGCTGATGAAAGTGATGCTTCATTTCTGTATTTAAATCCAACGATAGCTATCGTAACAAATATTGAATCAGATCACATGGATCACTATAATAGTTTGCAACAATTAATAGAAACGTTTTTAAAATTTTTAAAAAAAATACCAATACATGGAATAGCGATAATATGCATAGATAATTTTCCTATTCCTAATATTTTTTCCAAAATAAAATGTCAAATTATAACATATGGATTTAATAAAAACGCAGATATTCGCATTCTCTGTTATCGACAACATTCTTTTCTTGGATTTTTTTCATTAATTGTTAACAAAAAGATAAAATTAAGTATCAAATTAAATATACCAGGTAAACATAACGCATTAAATGCAGCTGCCGCTGTTGCTTTTTCTTTAAGTCAGGGATTAAAAACTGAAGATATAATTAAAACACTAAAAAATTTTCAAGGAACTGCGAGAAGATTTGAATATCTTGGATATCTTTCAATCACAAAAGATAACATTAATAATAAAAATTCTATACTCATAGATGATTACGGACATCATCCTACGGAGCTTTCTGAAACTATTAAAACAATACGAACAAGTTGGCCAAAAAAAAATTTAATAATGATATTTCAACCTCATAGATATACGAGAACATATAATTTATATTATGAATTTATTAAAGTTTTAGTAACAGTTGATACTCTTTTAATATTAAATGTATATTCTGCTAACGAAAAATTTATATCTGGAGCAAATAGTTATTCACTGTACCAAGATATAAAAAAATCTGGAAAAATTGATATAACATTAATTTCTAATAACAATTTCATTATGACTACACTTCTTTCTAAAGTAACAGGCAATGATGTTATTTTAATACAAGGAGCAGGAAATATAGATACAATTATGAAAAAAATATTAATTTACCAATAAAAGAAAAAACACAATGAAAAAAAAAATAGCAGTCTTATTTGGTGGAACATCTTCTGAAAGAGAAATTTCAATACAATCAGGAAATGTTATACTCCAAAGTCTAATAAAATCTGGTTTTGATGCACACGCAATTGATACACGTAATACGTCTATTTGTAATTTAAAAAAAGAACAGTTTGACAAAGTATATATTATGTTACACGGAAAAGGGGGTGAAGATGGGAGTATTCAAGGAGTTCTCGAATATCTCAATATACCTTATACTGGAAGTGGGATTATGGCTTCTGCAATATCTATAGATAAATTTAGAACTAAATTACTATGGAAATCTTGTAATTTACCCACAATACCTGATGTTTATATTAAAAAAAAAACTCAAAACTGTTGAGTTCTTCTATAATACAAAAAATATTAAAACTAGGATTTCCTATTTTGATAAAACCAAATAATCAAGGATCGAGCATAGGAATTACTTTAGTATCTTGTATAAAAGAATTGAGTAATGCCATTAATATTGTGTGTAGTTATAATGATGATATTTTAATTGAAAAATTTATAAAAGGAAAAGAATATACGATATCTATTTTAAACAACGAAATATTACCAATTATTCGTATTTATACAAACAATAATTTCTATGATTATAATGCTAAATACCAATCTTTTTCTACTCAATATTCATGTCCTAGTGGATTAAACATAGCGCAAGAAACAACACTAAAAAAAATAGCACTATTAGCATGGAAAACATTAAACTGCAAAGGATGTGGACGAGTTGATGTTATATTAGATGAAAAAAATCAATTTTGGTTACTAGAAGTAAATACTATACCTGGTATGACTCATCGTAGTCTAGTTCCAATGGCAGCTAAAGCAAGTGGAATATCATTTGATGAACTAGTTTTATTAATTTTAAACTTAAAGAAATCTAAAAACAACTATCCAAGTAAAACTTGTTAAATTTTATCTGATAAATAATAAAATAAAACTATTAATATCAAAAGATAATGGTTCAAAAAATTATTAAATAAATTAAAAATTTTTTAAATTATCAAATTTTATTATAGCATAAACATCAAAAACAATAACATTGTGTTTGATTAAAAAGTAATAACTAAAGTAATAAAGTACAGGCCAAAGAACAATGATTATATCAAAAGATAGAAAGTTAGTAGTCGGTTTAGAAGTTGGCACTACTAAAGTTGTCACTTTGGTGGGAGAAATATTAGTAGATAATACATTGAAAATCATTGGATATGGAATATGTTTATCAAAGGGAATTGATAAAGGAAGAATTAACAATTTAGATAAAATTGTTACATGTATACGCGAATCTATTAATCAAGCTGAAATTATGGCTGACTGTCATATTACTTCTGTATATCTTTCTTTATCTAACAAATATATACACTGTCAAAATGAAATAGGTATAGTTCCGATTTCTGAAGATGAAGTGACAAAAGAAGACATAGAAAATGTAATCCATACTGCAAAATCCGTTCAAATTCCAAATGAACATTATATATTACACGTCATTCCTCAAGAATATTCAATTGATCAACAATCTGGAATTAAAAATCCTATAGGACTATCTGGAGTACGCATGCAAGTAAAGGTACATTTAATTACTTGTGATCAAAATATAGCAAAAAATATTGTTAAAGCTATAGAAAGATGTGATGTAAAAGTTGATCAAATGATTTTTTCAGGTCTTGCTTCAAGCAAAGCTGTTTTAAATAAAGATGAACGTAAACTAGGTGTATGTATGATTGATATAGGAGGAGGAACGATAGATTTTACTATTTATATCGATGGTTATATACAACATAGTCAAGTTATTCCATATGCAGGAAATATTGTCACTAGTGATATTTCATATGCTTTTAATACGTCTGATTTTAATGCAGAAAAAATAAAAATGCAATATGGATCTGTAATAAAACCTTCTTTAGGGTCCTCTAAAAATATTGATTGCTCTAATATCAACAGTAATTTCCAAAAAATTTTACAACAAGATGCGTTGATAGAAGTTATTGAATCAAGATATATTGAATTACTAAATTTAGTAAAAGATAAAATTTTTAATATACAAAAAAAACTTCATAAACAAGGAGAAAAATATCAATTATCTAGTGGTATAGTATTAACGGGAGGTGGATCAAATATTCCATATTTAACTGATTGTTCAGAAAAAGTATTTAATAAAAAAGTACGTATTGCTAAACCTTTGAATATTTCTGGTTTAATAGAAAACATAAGTCAACCAGATTATGCTACAGTAATTGGCTTATTACATTATGCAAAAGAATTTTATATAAATATTGAAAAAAAACAAAAACAACTTTCTTTTTTTGAAAAATGGTTCAAAAAACTTAATAATTGGTTTAAAAAAGAATTTTAAAAACAATTAAATATACTTAAAACTCTATAAATAAATGATAGATAATGGAAACAAATTATGTTGGAACCTTTAGAAGCAAGCAACAACGCAATAATTAAAGTCATTGGTGTTGGAGGTGGTGGTGGAAACGCAGTTGAACATATGGTTAGAGAACGTATCGAAGGAGTTGAATTTTTTTCAGTTAATACTGATGCACAGGCCTTAAGAAAAATAGAGGTAGAGCAAACCATACAAATAGGTAACAACATCACAAAAGGATTAGGTGCAGGAGCTAATCCAGAAATTGGCCGTACTTCAGCAGAAGAAGATAAAGAATTATTAAAATCTGCTTTAGATGGTTCCGATATGGTTTTTATAGCTGCTGGAATGGGTGGAGGGACAGGTACTGGAGCTGCACCTGTAGTTGCAGAAATTGCAAAAGAATTAGGTATTTTAACTGTTGCTGTAGTTACAAAACCTTTTAATTTTGAAGGTAAGAAAAGAATGATTGTAGCAGAACAAGGCATTATAGAATTATCAAAATATGTAGATTCTTTAATTACTATTCCTAATGATAAATTATTAAAAGTACTCAATCGGGGTATTTCTTTACTTGATGCTTTTAGTGCTGCGAATAATGTTTTAAAAGGAGCTGTACAAGGTATTGCCGAGTTGATTACTAGACCTGGTTTAATGAATGTAGACTTTGCTGATGTACGTACTGTCATGTTAGAAATGGGATATGCAATGATGGGAACTGGTATATCATCAGGAGAAAATCGTGCAGAAGAAGCTGCCGAAATTGCTATATCTAGTCCTTTATTAGAAGATATAGATTTGTCTGGTGCACGCGGTGTATTAGTTAATATTACTGCTGGGTTTGATTTGAAATTAGATGAATTTGAAACAGTAGGAAATACTATTAGATCTTTCTCTTCTGATAATGCAACAGTAGTTATAGGAACTTCTTTAGATCCCGATATGAATGATACTCTGAGAGTAACAGTTGTTGCTACAGGTATTGGAATGGAAAAAAATTCAGATATTAATCAGATAAAAAATAAATCATCTAGAGAATTATTAATGGATTACCGATATCAATATTTAAATATTTCCCCAAAAAAAATAGATAAAATAACAAAAAACCAAGAAAAAACAAAAACAGAAAATAAAACACACAAAGAACCGGAATATTTAGATATTCCATCTTTTCTTCGTAAAAGATCAGATTAATCTCTTTGTATCACAAAAACGTATTTTTAAAAAAATTCCAATTAAGTATTGATGAATTATCTTTGTATCTTAATAGCCTGTGCCAATAACAAAAAAATTTATTGGTACATGGGCTAATTTTTAAACAATAAAACATATAAAATATATAAAAAATATTTATTTATGCTAAAATAAACATTTTATGTATTCTAAGAATAAGAATGAAAAATAAATATAAAAACTATATTAGTTTTACTGAAAAAGCAGCGAATAAAATAAATGATTTTATCAAAACAAAAAAAAATAATAACTTAAAGTTAAGAATATATATTAGTGGAGGTGGATGTAGTGGTTTTCAATATCAATTTATTTTTGACGACAAAGTAACCAAAGATGATATCATAATAAATCAATTCAATGTATCATTAGTGATTGATCCTATTAGTGCTCAATATTTATATGGAGGTAAAATCGATTATTTAGAAAACCTAGAAGGTTCTAAATTTATAGTATCTAATCCGAATGCAAAAAATACATGTGGATGTGGTTCATCATTTAGCATTTGAAAAATATATCAATAACACAATAATTTTAATAATTCAATATACATGATAAGAATATGAAAATTGGAATAATAGGCGCAATCAATCAAGAAATTAAAACATTAAAAAACATGATGTTTCCATACACAAAAAAAAAAATTGGAAATTGTAAAATTTATATAAGTATTTTTAAAAAAAATAATATCTTTTTAGTAAAATCAGGAATAGGTAAAGTTTCTTCTAGCATAGCATGTATGATTCTTATCAATTTGTATAAAATAGACATTATTATTAATAGTGGATCCGCCGGAAGTTTAATTACATCATTAAATGTTGGCGATATTGTCATTCCAAAAAAAATATGTTATCACGATGTAAATTTAACAAATTTTGGTTATTCTCTAGGGCAAATACCTAAATATCCACAAAATTTTTTAATAAAAAAAGATATATATATATATATAAAAAATATTACTAAAAAAATTAAATTAACATTTAATACAGGACTAATAATTAGTGGAGATACTTTTATTAATAACAATTTATCTATAAAAAAATTAAAAAATCAATTTCCTTCTGCAGTAGCTGTTGATATGGAATCAGCCGCAATAGCACAAGTGTGTTATCAATTTACAATTCCTTTAATTTGCATAAAAACTATTTCTGATTTATCTGATGTCAACGCAACTGTAAATTTTAAAAAAAATATTAGTACTGCATCTTTTCGATCTTTTCAAATAGTAAAAATAATTTTAGAAAATATAGTAAAAATATAAAAAGTATATAAATCAAAGTAATAAAAGTTAGTATTATTATAATTTTTTTGATAATCTTATCGAAAATATTTTTTAAAATTTTTTTAATTAATGATATTAGATAAATTTTAAAAATTAATTTATTTCGATAAAATCACTTTCCTTCTTTTAAATAATTTAATAAAAAAATCTATTATCACAATATACTTAGAATTTTGTATTAATACAAAAAATCTATAACGTTATATTTTATAGGATAAAAAAATAATACCATGAATTGCAAAAAAATATGGCATGAAAAACTTTATTGTCATTTTGGACAACATTTTTTAATTGACGAACTATTATATAAAAAAAAAACTAATTATCAAGAAATAATGATATTCAAGAATTCTTTTTTTGGTAACATTATGGTAATAGATGACGTTGTTCAAACAACTGAAAAAGATGAATTTATATATCATGAAATGTTAACTCATATTCCTGTATTTTCTCATGGGTTAATAAAAAATGTCTTAATAATAGGAGGAGGAGATGGAGGTATACTACGCGAAGTATGTAGACATAAAACAATTGAAAATATTACTATGGTTGAAATTGATCATGAAATTATTGATATATGTAAAAAATTTTTTCCTAATCATAGTAAAAATTCTTATAAAGACTCACGTTTAAAATTAATTATTGACGATGGTTTAAACTTTACAAACAAAACCAAAGAAAAATTTGATTTAATTATATCAGATTCAACAGATCCTATAAAATATGGAAAAAATTTATTTTCATCAAAATTTTACTTAAACTGTAAAAATTGTCTTGATAAGAATGGTATTTTTGTGGCACAAAATGGTGTGTTTTTTTTACAAAAAAAAGAAACTTTTCTGACTTTAAAAAATTTAAAAAAACACTTTCATGACACAAGTTTTTATCATGCAACTATTCCAACTTATTATGGAGGAATAATGATGTTTGCATGGGGTACTAACAATATAGAATATCGTAAAAACACTCTCAAAAACCTACAATCACGTATAAAAAATGCAAAATTAGCTTTTAATTACTATAATGCTAAAATTCATATCAGCAGTTTTTATTTGCCTGAATATATTATTAATGAATTAGACAAAAATTAAAATCCTTTCATAGGAGAATAATTAAATTGCAAAAACTAAAATTATATGGCTTTAATAATTTAACTAAAAGCCTAAGTTTTTGTATCTATGATATTTGCTATGCGAATACTAATGATTCACGTAACGGTTATATTTCTTATATTGATGAACAGTATAATGCTATTCGATTAACTAAAATACTAAGAAAAACTTGTTCAATTATTGGTGCTAATGTTTTAAATATATTTCATCAAGATTATGAACCACAAGGTGCAAGTGTAACTATTTTAGTTTGTGAAGAACCAATAAATATAGATAAAATTAATGTATTAAACGACAATATAATATCATCTTCTGTTGTTGCTCATTTAGATAAAAGTCATATATGTGTGCATACATATCCAGAAAGCGATCCACAAAGTGGAATTTGCACATTTCGAGCAGATATTGAAATTTCAACATGTGGGATTATATCACCTCTTAACGCTTTAAATTATCTTATACATAAATTAGAATCTGATATTGTTACTATTGAATATCGTGTTAGAGGATTTACTCGAGATATTAATGGTATCAAACACTTTATTGATCATGACATTAATTCAATTCAAAATTTTATGTCCGATAACATAAAAGCCATGTATGATATGGTCGATGTCAACGTATATCAAGAAAATATTTTTCATACTAGAATGTTATTAAGAGAATTTAATTTAAAAAATTATTTATTTAATATTAATTTACAAGATTTAAAAAAAGAACAACAATCTCATATAATTAATTTATTATGGAAAGAAATGAGAGAAATATATTACGGCAGAAATATAACTGAAAATAAAGTTAATTTTTCGTAAAGTTATAATAATTACAAAAGATATGTTATGAAAAACGTGAATTTTTTCCGTCTTCGTAAGAAATATTTTTTTAGAGTTATTTATTAATTTTTTAATATTGTACATTTATCAAAACTTTTAAGTTATCTAATAAAAAACTTTTCATTAGATAACTTTAAAAAAGTTATTTTTTAGATTTCACATTTAATAAATCTGTTATAGTTCCTTGAAAAATTTCTGCAGATAAACCAATTGATTCAGATAAAGTAGGATGAGCATGAATAGTTAATGCGATATCTTCTACATTACAACCCATTTCAATTGCAAGACTAACTTCACCAATTAATTCACCTGCATTAGTACCTATAATAGAACCACCAATAATTTCATTATTATTTTTATTAAAAATTAATTTTGTCATACCTACAGTAGCATTACAAGCAACCGCTCTTCCAGATGCATTCCAAGGAAAAATCGAGACTTCATAATCTATATTGTTTTTTTTTGCTTCTTTTTCATTTAATCCTACACAAGCAATTTCTGGTTCTGTATACGATACTAATGGTATGACTTTAGGTTCAAAATAATGATTTTTACCAGAAATAACTTCTGCTGCAATATGTCCTTCATGTATGCCTTTATGGGCTAACATAGGGGGACCTGTGACATCACCAATAGCATAAATATGAGATATATTTGTTTGTAATTGTTGATTTGTTTCAATAAATCCAAAATTATTAATTTTTATTCCTATTTTATCTAGTCCTATTTCATGAATATTTGGAGTTCTTCCAATAGCTACCAATATTGCATCATAAGATACATATCTTTTATTAATATCGTTTTCTATTATTTTTACCATTAATTTATTATTTATTGATTTAATTTTTTCTACATGAGTATTAAGTATTAAATTAAATCTATTATTAATAGATTTTATATATAAATCACTGACATCTTTATCTACTGAAGGTAAAAAATGTTTAAAACGATCAATTACATCAACTTTAGAACCCAATGCACTGTATATAGTCGCCATTTCAAGTCCAACAATTCCAGCCCCTATAATTAAAAAACGATTCGGTATATTTTTCAACATTAAAGCATCAGTCGAATTCCAGATTCTGACATCATCGTTAGGTATAGAAGAAATTTTAATAGGATGAGAACCAGTAGCAATAATTGCATGTTCAAAAAAAATAGTAATTTTTTTCTCTTTATTTATCACTACAAGACTTTTATCCGTATTAAAAATAGCACTTCCTTGAACAACTTGTATTTTTCTTTTTTTTTGCATATTAGATAAACCAGTCGTCAATTTGCTGACAATGGTTTCTTTCCAACTTCTAATTTTCTCAATGTTAATTAATGGCGGATTAAATGACACTCCTGTTGTATGTAATTCTTTTGATTCTTTAATTACCTTTGCTATATGTAACAATGCTTTAGAAGGAATACAACCTACATTTAAACAAACACCACCTAATTTATTATAACGTTCTATTAAAATTGTATCTAAGCCTAAATCTGAACAACGAAAAGCTGCAGAATATCCAGCAGGTCCTGAGCCAATCACAACAACTTTTGTATAAATTTCTTGATGCATCTTAACCTCTTTAAAAAAAATTAACACAATTTTTTTGATAAATAATAAATTACATAATTAAAAAATGCATATCAGAAAGTAATTTCCCAATAAATGTAACAAAACGTGCTGCATCAGCACCATTAATTACACGATGATCATAAGACAAAGACAATGGTAACATTAAAGAAGGAATAAATTCTTTACCATTCCATAAAGGTTTTATCTTAGATTTTGAAACACCAAGAATAGCTATTTCAGGTGAGTTAATAATGGGAGAAAACCAAGTTCCTCCAATACCGCCTAAGTTAGATATCGTAAAAGATCCTTGTGTCATATCGGATGAATTTAATTTATTGTGTCGTGCTTTTTCTGCTAAATTTATTAATTCAAAAGATAACTGTTTAATATTCTTTTTATCAACATCTTTTAATACAGGTACAAATAAACCATCTTTTACATCTACAGCAACTCCTATATTAATGTATTTATTCAAAACGATTTTTTTCTTATTATCAGATAAAGAACTATTAAAAATAGGATATTTTTTTAATGCATAAGCAACTACTTTAAGTATAAAAACTAATATCGTAACATTATTTTTAACATTGTTTTCAGCATTATATTTTTTACGAAATTGTTCTAAAATTGTAATATCAAATTCGTCAAAATGTGTAACATGAGGTATGTTTTTCCAATTTTTTTCTAATCTTACACCAACAATTTTTTGAAGGCTACTTAATTCAATTTCTGATTTTTGTATTATATTTAAAATAGCAGAATTAATCGTATTGCTTTCTTTTAAATTCGTTTGTTTTAATTGATTTACATATAACTCAACATCTTCTTTTAGAATACGATTTTTACGACCAGTAGGGACGACATTTTGTAATTCAATATTCAAATTTCTTGCTAAACGTCTTATGAAAGGAGTAGCGTGTACAACCACACTTTTATTTAATTTATGAGAGTTAACAAATGTATCTTGTTTTAAGGGTTTTTCCTCTATTGTAGATAAATTTTCATTTTTTTTAGTTTGATAGGAATTTATATTATTTATTTTTAAACTCATTAAAATAGAAGAAGTTTTAACTTTATCACCAATTTTTATAAAAATCTTTTTTACCATTCCTGATATAGGAGACGGTATCTCCATAGAAGCTTTTTCTCCTTCCACAGTAATTAATCCTTGTTCTATTTCTACCATATCATTAACATTTACCAGAATTTCTATGATTTCTACTTCATCTAAACCAATATCAGGCATTTTTACTTCAATATCCACTGTTTTTACCTCTTAAGCTAAACGCGGATTAATTTTATCGATATTAATATTAAATTTAATAATTGCATCTTCTACTACTTTAGTCTGAATACTATTTAATTTAGCTAGTAAATTCAAAGCTGCTACTACAATATAATATGCGTTAACCTCAAAATGATTACGTAACTTATCACGACTATCGGAACGACCAAAACCATCTGTTCCTAATACATGATATTCTTGAGCCGGAATGTAATGACGAATTTGTTCTGCAAATAACTTCATATAATCAGTAGCTGCAACAGCAGGATGTTGATTCATCACCTTTTTAATATAAGCTATTTTATTTTTTTCATGAGGGTGTAACATATTCCATCTTTCACAATCTGCACCATTTCTAGCTAACTCTGTAAAAGACGTAACACTATATATATCCGTTGTTATTAGATAGTCTTCGAGTAAAATTTCTGCAGCTTTACAAACAGAACGTAGAATTGCACCAGAACCCATTAACTGTATTTTTATATTTGTACCATGTAAAGTTTTTAATTTATAAATACCTTTACAGATTCCTTTTTCTGCATTTTTAGGCATAGCAGGCATATGGTAATTTTCATTAACAGTAGTAATATAATAATATATATTTTCTTGTAAAGGACCATACATACGTCTTAATCCATCTTGTATAATCACAGCAACTTCATATGCAAAAGCAGGATCATAAGATATACAATTAGGAACTGTTAAAGATTGTATATGACTATGACCATCTTCATGTTGTAATCCTTCGCCATTTAAAGTAGTTCTTCCTGAAGTTCCACCTATTAAAAAACCTCTTGCTTGCTGATCTCCAGCAGCCCAAAATAAATCTCCTATTCTTTGAAAACCAAAAATTGAATAATAAATATAAAAAGGGATCATAGGAAAATCATTCGTACTATAAGAAGTAGCAGCTGCTAACCAAGATGCAGCAGCACCTAATTCATTTATTCCTTCTTGGAAAATTTGACCTTTTTTTGATTCTTTATAATATGCTAATTGTTCTCGATCTTGAGGAATATACTTTTGACCGTTAGAACTATAAATACCAATTTTTCGAAATAATCCTTCCATTCCAAATGTACGTGCTTCATCGGCAACAATAGGCACTATTAAATTTTTTATATCATTACTTTTTAAAAGTATATTTAAAACACGTATAAAAGCTATAGTTGTAGAAATTTTCTTATTTTGTTCTATTAACAATAATTTAAAATCTATTAAATCGGGTAAAATTAACTCATGAGTAAATTTAGATAAACGAAAAGGAACATAACCACCTAATTTTTTTCTTTGAGTATGTATATAATTATATTCTTTAGAATTTGGTTTAAAAGTAATATATGGTAATTGATCTAAATCATTATTTGATATAGGAAGATTAAAACGATCTCGAATATATGCTATACCATTAGTATTAATTTTTTTTATTTGATGTGCTATATTTTTACCTTCTGCAATAGTTCCCATACCATATCCTTTGACAGTATGTGCTAAAATTACTGTAGGTTTATCTTTTGTTTTTTGTGCTTTTTTAAATGCATTAAATATTTTTTTAGGATCATGACCTCCTCTATTTAACTCCCATATTTCTTGATCTGACATATGTTTAACTAATTCTGATGTTTCCTTATATTTTCCAAAAAAATATTTTCTAACATACGCACCATCTTTAGATTTAAAAGTTTGATAATCTCCATCAATTGTTTCATTCATTAATTGAATTAATTTTCCAGTTGTATCTCGTTTTAATAAATCATCCCATTTACTTCCCCATATTACTTTTATTACATTCCATCCTGCGCCATAAAAAAAACTTTCTAATTCATTTATAATTTTTCCGTTTCCTACTACTGGACCATCTAACCTTTGTAAATTACAATTTATTATAAATATTAAATTGTCTAGTTTTTCTCGAAAAGCTATAGAAATAGCACCTTTAGATTCTGGTTCATCCATTTCACCATCTCCTAAAAAAGCGTAAACTACTTGATTTTTAGTGTCTTTTAATTCTCTATCTTGTAGATATTTTAAAAATTTAGCTTGATAAATTGCACATATAGGACCTAAACCCATAGATACAGTTGGAAATTGCCAAAAATTAGGCATTAATTTAGGATGAGGATACGAAGGTAAACCTTTTCCATCAACTTCTTGTCTAAAATTATTTAATTGTTCTTCTGATAAACGTCCTTCCAAAAAGGAACGAGCATAAATACCAGGAGAAATATGACCTTGAAAATAAATTAAATCACCACCATCTCTTTTATTTTTAGCTCGAAAAAAATGGTTAAAACAAACTTCGTATATTGTTGCTGAAGATTGAAAAGATGATAAATGCCCACCTAGTTCTAAATTTTTTTTTGATGCACGCAATACTATCATCATGGCATTCCAACGAATTACAGAACGAATACGTCGTTCTAAAATAAGATCTCCAGGATATTCATATTCATCTTTACTAGAGATAGTATTAATGTAATCACTAGTAAAAAAATATCTGAAAAATTCAGATCTATTTATTTTAGATTTTTTTAAAATTTGTTCGATTAAAAAATAAGCTCTTTTATAACCTTCTTTACAAATCACAGATTCAATAGCCTGTATCCAATCGCTAGTTTCAATTGGATCCACGTCATCATATAAACGTTTTAACATGCTATAAATTCCTTATACATTTTATGTATTTAACGATTAAATTAAGGTTTAATATAAATACTATTATAAAATAATTTCTTCATTAGTTTATGATAATTATTTTACATATATTATTAAGAAAACATTAATTATATATTTTTAAAAAAATCAATAAAATTAATCATATATAAATACAGTTAATTTTATTGATTTTAATAAATAAATCTTTTTATAAAGATAATACAAATCACTCTTTAAAAATATCAAAAATACAATTTTCTTGTTCATTTACTCTGATAAAAGTAGTTCTTTTTGTTAATTCCTTTAGTTTTTCAGCTCCAACATAAGTACAAGTAGAACGTATACCGCCTAAAATATCACGTATAGTAACATGGACATCACCACGAAAAGGTATTTTAACAGTTTTACCTTCAGAAGCCCTATATCCCTTAATTTCTCCTGAATAACGCTTCATAGCAGAGATAGAACTCATTCCATAAAACAACATATATTTTTTAGATTTTTCTTCTACTATCCTTCCTGAACATTCATTATGTCCAGACAGCATACCACCTAACATAACAAAATCTGCTCCACCACCAAACGCTTTAGCAATATCTCCAGAAACAGAACAACCTCCATCACTAATAATTTGACCATTTAATCCATGCGCTGCATCGGAACATTCTATAACTGCCGAAAGTTGAGGATAACCAACACCAGTTTTAACTCTCGTTGTACACACAGAACCCGGTCCAATACCTACTTTCACTATATCCGCTCCAGAAATTATTAACTCTTCAACCATTTCTCCAGTCACAACATTACCTGCACAAATAATTTTATCAGGAAAAAAATCTCTGACTAATTTTAAAAAAGAGACGAAATATTCAGAATAACCATTAGCAACATCAATACAAATATATTTTAACTCCGAAGATAATAAAAAAATTTTTTTAATTTTTACAAAATCATCTTTAGATGTTCCAATTGACACAATTACATAATTTAATATATCTTTAGAAGATGATAAAATGAAATTTTTCCATTCTTCAAAAGAATAATATTTATGTATCGCTGTAAGTATTTTAAAACCTGATAAAGCTTGTGCCATTTGAAAAGTTCCTATCGTATCCATATTTGCAGCAATCAGAGGAATTCCTGACCATGTCAAAGGGGAATATTTAAAAGAAAAAGTACGAATTAAATCTACTTGAGAACGACTTTTTAAAATAGAACGTTTTGGTCGAATCAATACATCTTTAAAACCTAATTTAATATCTTCTTCAATACGCATAAAATTAGAATCCTAATAAAAATATATAATTACAGATATTATATAAAAACAACATTGAATACAAAAAATATGACTTATATTGTAGCACTTACTGGAGGCATTGGTAGTGGCAAAACTACGGTCTCTAATAGTTTTAAAAAAATAGGTGTCAATATTATTGACACAGATGCAATTGCAAAAAAGATTATAAAATATAATGATAAAATATCAGATGCTATAAAAAAAAAATTGGAAAAAAAATATTAAAATCAAACAACACAATTGATAGATTGTCTTTAAGAGAACATATTTTTAACAACCAAAATGATCGATTATGGTTGGAAAATTTACTACATCCTAAAATTTATCGAGAAAGCAAAAAACAAATACAACTGGTTAAAGAACATTGGTGTTTATGGGTAGTACCTTTGTTAATTGAAAAAAAATTACAACATATACCGAATAGAATTCTTTTAGTAGATACCACTCTCAAAAACCAAATAAAACGCGTGATAAAAAGAGATAAAATCAGTATACAAAGTGCTAAGAAAATTATTTCTGCACAAGCTTCAAGAAAAGAAAGAATTGCCATATCAGATGATATTATTTTTAATAAAAACAGTATTCATCAAATAAGAAAATATGTTGATTATTTTAATTTGTTTTATTCATATTTATCAAAAAAAAATAATCAAAAACAAACAATCAGCATAAAAAAAAATTATTTAACAAGGTTTTATTAATATATGGACTTTTTAAGTTTAAATATAATGGCAATATTTTTTTATATAATTTTATTAAAAAAATTTATATTGTTTTTAAAAGTTAACAAAATATTGAAATTTTCCGGTGAAAATGCATTAGAATCTAGATTCTAGAATACTCTCAAATATAAAAATATTTTTCTTTAACATAAATTTTTTCTTTCAATTTATATATTAAAAAAATATAATTTTAACGATGCTTGACAATACATATACTTTTGCGATTGAAAACATTTAAATGTTAGAATTTTAATTCTAACTTATTTTAATAATTCTCTTTTTAATGCAGATATTATATTTTTATGTTTGTTTAATTTTACCAATTAGAAATTCCCATAAATGTTTTTTATATTTCCTGGTTGGTATAGAACTCTTTTATCATCATTCTAATTTCTATATTTAAACATTTTATTTATATCTTATTTTTAAAATATCACTTGATTTGTAATAATTTAATTTTTATAAAGCACCATGACAATACTTGTATTTTTTTCCTGAACCACATATACAAAGTATGTTTCGACTAATTTTTGTCCATTTAGAAGAGCTTGAATATGATAAATCTTGATGCAAAGACATATACTTTTTTACATCAGATAAATTAATTTTATTCAAGCAAGACACTACTTCGTATTGTAATGATTCTAACATGTCAGAAAACATATTAAAAGATTCACGTTTGTATTCTTGTTTAGGATCTTTTTGAGCATATCCACGTAAATGAATACCTTGTCTTAAATAATCCATCGCTGATAAATGATCTGTCCAAAGAGAATCTAAAGTTTGTAACATAATAGCTTTTTCTATATTTCTTATATTATTTTCACCAATTAATTTTTCTTTTTTATTATAATTACTTTTTGCATAATTAAGAATTTTATTTTTAATATCTTCAATTTTTAAACTAGAATTTTTATTGAACTCATCCCAAATAGATATATGCAAATTAAAATCAGTATTTAGTTTATTTTCTAATCTAATAATAGATTCTTTCTTTACATTTTTATTTTTTAAAATGTAACTATCCATAGTTCTAATTAATACATTTTTTAAAATTTTATAAATAATTTGTTTAATATTTTTTGAATCAAGTAATTGATTTCTTTTAGAATATATTAAACAACGTTGTTCATTAATAACATTATCATATTCCAATAATTGTTTTCTGATATCAAAATTTCGATTTTCTACTTTTTTTTGAGCATTTTCTATTGCTTTTGTTACCCAGGGGTGCTCAATAGCTTCATTAAAAGATAATCCTAATTTGCGCATCATATGAATCATTTTATCAGATGCAAAAATCCTCATTAATGTATCTTCCATAGAAAGATAAAAACGAGAAGATCCACTATCTCCTTGACGACCAGAACGCCCTATCAATTGATTATCAATACGACGTGATTCATGACGTTCAGTACCAATTATATGTAATCCACCTGCAGACACAACTAAATCATGTTCTTTTTTCCACTTTTTTTTTATTTCTTTAATTTTATTAGGATATTTTTTTGACACTCGATTTAATTCAGCATCTAAATTTCCTCCAAGAACTATATCTGTACCACGTCCTGCCATATTAGTAGCAATAGTTATTGCTTTAGATTTCCCTGCTTGTGCTATAATATCTGCTTCTTTATCGTGAAATTTGGCATTTAAAACATTATGTCTAATATTTAATCTTTTTAAGATTTTAGAAATCATTTCTGATTTTTCAATAGAAACAGTTCCCACCAGTACAGGTTGATTCGATTTTATACATCTTTGTATATCCTTAATAATAGCCTTCATTTTTTCTTGTTCAGTGATATATACTAAGTCTGACATATCTTTCCGTATCATAGGCTTATTTGTTGGTATGATTACAGTATTAAGATTATAAATTAAACTAAATTCATAAGATTCAGTTGCCGCAGTTCCTGTCATACCTGCAATTTTTTTGTACAAACGAAAATAGTTTTGAAAAGTAATAGAAGCTAATGTTTTGTTTTCACTTTTTATCGAAACATTTTCTTTTGCTTCTATCGCTTGATGTAATCCATCTGACCATCGACGTCCCGGCATAGTGCGTCCTGTATGCTCATCTACAATAACTATATTATCGTCTTTTACAATATAATCTACATCTCGAATAAATAACTTATGTGCACGAAGTGCAGATAAAATATGATGCATTAACACTATATTATTTGAAGAATATAAAGAATCTCTTTTTTTTATCATCTTTTTTTCAAATAATATTCTTTCAAATTCAATTAATCCTCTTTCTGTAAGATGTACTTGTTTGGATTTTTCATCAATAAAAAAATGTCCTTTGCCTTGAAACACCTCTGAATCTTCTTTTTTTTGCAATATTAAAAGAGGTACAATTTTATTGATTTCCTCATATAAATCAGAACTATCTTCTGAAGTACCTGAAATAATTAAAGGTGTTCTAGCCTCATCAATTAAAATTGAATCTACTTCATCTACTAATGCATAATTTAACCCCCTTTGAACTCTTTCTTCAGGGAAAGAAACCATATTATCACGTAAATAATCAAATCCATATTCATTGTTTGTTCCATAAGTAATATCAGATAAATAAGATTTTTTTTTAGATAAAAAAGACATGTCAGGTAAATTTAAACCAACTGTTAAATCTAAAAATTGAAATAATTCAGTATTTTTTTTAGCATCTCTACGTGCTAAATAATCATTCATAGTAACTATGTGAACACCGTTTCCTGTCAATGCATTTAAATAAGCAGGTAATGTAGATGTAAGTGTTTTTCCTTCTCCTGTACGCATTTCTGCGACACATTGGTTATTTAAAACAATTCCACCAAGTATTTGTACATCAAAATGACGCATATTAAACACACGTTTACTAGCTTCTCGAACGGTAGCAAAAGCTTCTGGTAATAAATCATCTAATGATTCACCATTGCTTAGTCGTCTACGAAATATTTTCGTGTTGTTTTTTAATTGTTGATCTGAAAATTTTTCAAAAACTTTTTCTAATTTATTAATAGAAAATAATATTTTTTCATATTTTTTTAAAATACGATTGTTACGACTACCAAATATTTTAGTAAAAATTTTAATTAACATATTATAATTCTCATATTAAATCTTTTTAAATGAATTAATTTTTAAAAAAATGTTTATTATTTTTACACCTTTTAACTATTTGAAATTTATTTATAAATTAATGTTTAGAAAAAAATTCTAATGCATAAAACATTAATAAATAAAATTTAAATTTTTAATGTATAAAAAGATCTTTTAACCAGAATAAAAAAGATTTTTTTTTGTTTTTAAATTTTTCAAAATAATCTATAGGTTTTTTTAGAAAACAATTTTTTTTATCTTTTTTAGACCATATAGGTATAAATCGATTATGATTATCACTTTTTGTACAAAATAATTTTCCTGAACTATCTATATAAAACATATCAATATTTTTCGGAGGATTTAATATTAAATTTTTTGGATTGTGATATTGAAGATATTTTTTATAGATTTGCATTGCACCAGAAGAACTATATAATCGAGTTGTTTTATTATTATCCCTACCTATCCAAATGATTACTACTTGCTTTCCATCAATACCAACAAACCAATTATCTACTAAGTTATTTGTTGTTCCAGTTTTTCCTGCTAAATTAATATTTTTAAAAACTTTTCCTAATGATTTTGCAGTTCCACTTTTTATTACTTGTTGCATAGCGTATAATGTTAAATAAGAAGCTTCAGAAGAAATTATATGTTTCGATGTAGGTAAACTTTGATATAAAATTTGATTATTATCAGTAACAACAGATCTAACTGAAGATAATGATGATTTAAAACCACTATTAGAAATAATTTGAAAAACTTGAGCAATTTCAATTGGAGTTAAATTAATAGCTCCTAAAGATATAGATGGATATGGAGTAAGGTATTCTCTAGACACACCCAAACGTAACCAACTATCAATTAACTTATTTAATCCTATATCTAAACTTAGATTCACTGTTGGTATATTAATTGAGTTAACTAAAGCATCTAATAACATCACTTTTCCACTAAAATGATAATTATTATTATTAGGTATCCAATATTTACCATTTTTTAATTTAATTGAAATAGGTGTATCAGAAATCCAGGTGTTTAAATTATATTTATCTGGTTGTGATAAAGCGGTTAAATATGTTATTGGTTTAGATAATGAACCAATTGCACGACGTGCGTGTAAAGCACGATTATAACCGTTAAATTTTACTTTAGAACCGCCAATTAAAGCTTGAACTTCTCCGGTAAATTTGTCTATAACGACCATAGCAACTTCTAAATCTTTTAATTGTTTTTGTTTTTTTAATATAGGCATTCCTATTTTTACTGCTTTTTCTGCTGCATTTTGAGATACAAAATCTAAAGTAGTAAAAATTTTTACACCTGAATATTTTTCAATGGAATAATTAATTTTTTTTTTTAATTCAGTATTAACAAGTTGAACAAAAGCAGGATGAGAAGTAACAACATCACCTCTACATTGAACGTTCAAAGAACGTTTACATAAATCTTGATAGATTTTTTTCGTAAATAATTTTTGATTATACAATGAAGATAGTACTAAATTTCTTCTTTTCATTGCAATACTAGGATTAGTCCAAGGATTATATAAAGAAGCTCCTTTAACCATTCCTACTAATAAAGCATATTGATCTAAAGTTAATTCATCTATTGGTCGACCAAAATAATAAATACTAGCAAGCGGAAATCCTCGAATTTGTTCATCACCATCTTGTCCCAAATACACTTCATTTAAATATAGTTCTAAAATTCGATTTTTTGTGTAAAAATAATCTAAAATTAATGCCATATAGATTTCATTTACTTTTCTAAAAATTGAACGAGTATTAGTCAAAAAAAGATTTTTAACTAATTGTTGCGTAAGAGTACTACCACCTTGAATCGTATGTCCTGCTGTCAAATTTGCTAAGAAGGCACGACCAATAGAATATATATTAATACCTTCATGTTTATAAAAATTCTTATCTTCAATTGTTAATAAAGTTTTAACTAAAATTTTAGGAAACTTATCATAAGACTGAAATATGCGTTGTTTTCTATCAGGAGTTTTTAACATAGTAATTAACTTCGGTTCTAATCGAAAAAAATTAAAATCACGATTATTTTCAATATTAGTAATTTTTGTTAAAATATTGTTCTTAAAACATAACCTCGTATAAACTTCTTTTTCTTTAATATCAGGAAAATCAAAAGATCGTCGTATAAATTCTATTTGATTTTTGTGTATACTATATTCTCCTGGTAACATTACAGTATTGACTTTTTTATACATAGTATCATTTAAAAATTGTAAGACTTCTGTTTGAGAATATAAACTTCCTGGTTCTAAGTTGATAATACGAGAATATATGGAAGTAGGAAAACTCCATACTTTTCCATCAATTAATTTACTTATTTTGATATACAAATATAATCCATAGAAAATAAATAAAAGCAAGCCTAAAGAAGACATTTGTATTAAAAGATTTTTTTTTTATTTATGTACATTACGTTTTCCCCAATTTGTTTTATATTAAAAATAAATACTGATTTTCAGAAATGTTATTGAAATATATCATTTATATAAAAAATAGAGTCATACGTTTTGATTGGTAGATGAAAATGCAAAGGATAATCTACTTTCGTTAAATATAAACCTTTAGCTGGTGCTGTCATGCCTGCAAAACGTCTATTTTTTTTTCTTAATAACTTTTGGATACAAAAGTCTTTTTTATTAGATGTACCAATTTCAATTAAAGAACCGACAATATTTCTAACCATATGATATAAAAAAGAATTAGCTGTAATATCAATTATTACCCAATCACAAAAACGACGAACATTTAATTTTGTAATATTTCTCCAAGGGGAATGAGATTGACAATTAAGTGCTCTAAAAGATGTAAAATCATGTTCTCCTAATAAAAATTGAGATTCAAAATTCATCTTTTTTGCATTTAAGGTTCTATAAAAATGATATGCTCGATTTCGAAAAATAGCAGTTCGAGAATTATTATTATATATAACATAACGATAAGAACGTGAAATAGCACTATAACGAGCATGAAATTCTTTTGAAACTGTTTTTGCCCACATAATAGAAATATGTGGAGATAAATAATTATTTGTACCTATCGTCCATGACTTCTTTTCTCGAATAGATTTAGTATAAAAATGTATTACTTGTCCTATACCATGAACGCCAGTATCAGTACGTCCTGCACATGTAACTTTTATTTTATGATTAGCTATGCGAGATAACGCTGTCTCTATTTCTTCTTGAATACTAGGAACATTTTTTTGACGTTGCCATCCATGATAAAAAGTTCCGTCATATTCAACACCTAAAACTATTTTTTTCATATATTATTTTATCTAAAAGTAATACTCATTATATACTTTACAGTACAATAAATCTGTTTTTTAAAAAATCATGTATAAAATATATTAAAATATAGTTAATATTAAAATTATTTATTATAATGAATTCTTTTACTTAAAAAAAATTTTTACTATATATACCTAAACTAATAAAATTAGATCTAGAAAACATATATTATAAAAAAATATTTTTAACAAATTGTTTTAAAATAAATCCATAAAAAATAATAAACCACACATATTCTTTACTAACATCATATTTAAAATTTAATTTTTAGCACATATATTATCTCGGAGAGAGTTATGGAAAAAGAAAAAAATAAAAAAACATCATCTTTAAATGTTCTTTCTATTGCCGGTTTAAAACCGTATCAAAAAAAAATAGACGAACAATATATGAATGAAGATCAAATGTTACACTTTCATAAAATTCTTGAAACATGGAAAAACCAATTAAAAGTTGAAATCAACCATACTCTACTCTACATACAAGATAAAGCTACTAATTTTCCTGATCCCATTGATAGAGCAACACAAGAAGAAGAATTCAGCTTAGAGTTACGCAATCGAGATCGCAGTCGAAAGTTAATTAAAAAAATTGAAATGACTTTAAAAAAAATACAAAATAAAGATTTTGGTTACTGTACTTCTTGTAGTATTGAAATTGGTATTCGACGTTTAGAAGCGAGACCTACTGCTAATCTTTGTATTGATTGTAAAACATTAGCAGAAATTAGGAAAAAACAAATGACTGGTTAGACATAAATATTTTAAAACAATTAAAACATTTTAATAAGGATACTCGGTTTTTGAAATTATTACGAGTATCCTATATAAATTAATATTTACAATGTAAAGTTTAAAACGTAATTAATTAAGGTGCAAATGGAAAACATTACGATTTCTAAATTAACCTCTTGGAAAAAAAATAAAAAAAAAATTGCTGCTATCACAGCTTATGATTTTAGTTTCGCTAAATTATTTTCTAATCAAGGGATACCTGTTATACTTGTAGGTGACTCTCTTGGAATGACTATACAAGGCCATAATTCTACATTACCAGTAACAGTTAAAGATATTAAATATCATACCCAATCAGTCAGAAAAGGGGCCCCAAATGTTTTTTTATTATCTGATTTACCTTTTATGTCTTATTTTACAAGTACACAAGCAATTCAGAATGCAGCTAAAATTATACAATCTGGGGCAAACATGATCAAAGTAGAAGGAGGGAAATGGTTAATCACTATTATTAAGGAATTATCCGAAAGATCAATATTAGTATGTGGTCATTTAGGATTAACACCTCAATCATTTAATTTTTTAAGTGGATATAAAGTTCAAGGAAAAAATGAAAAAGATGCCAATAAATTAATAGAAGAAGCATTCTTATTAGAAGAAGCGGGTATTCGAATGCTTGTTTTAGAATGTATTCCAGCACTATTAGCAAAACAAATAACAGAAAATTTATCTATACCCGTAATTGGAATAGGAGCAGGTAATAGTACTGATGGACAAATACTTGTCATGCATGACTTATTAGGGATAACTGACGGTAAAATACCTAAATTTTCAAAAAATTTTCTTGCTGAAAACGGGAGTATTCAAAACGCCGTGCAAAAATACATAAAAGAAGTACAAACAGGTCTATATCCTGATAAAATATATAGTTTTTAAGAAATAGAGTAAAAATAAATGCATATAATAAAAAAAATACATACTTTACATAAAAAAATAAAAATATTCAAAAAAACAAAAAAAAAGATAGGATTTGTTCCTACAATGGGTAATTTACACAATGGTCATATAAAATTAATTTTATTATCACAAAAATATTCAGATATTATTATTGTAAGTATTTTTATTAATCCAATGCAATTTAATAATTTATTGGATTTAAAAAATTATCCTAAAACTTTTAAAAAGGACTGTAAAATATTACGAAATACTGGTATTGATATTCTTTTTTTTCCTGAGATAAATGAAATTTATCCTAACGGATTTAAAAATCACACATTTGTTAACGTTCCTATATTATCTAAAATTGTAGAAGGTGAATCGCGTCCTGGACATTTTGTAGGTGTTACAACAATTGTTTCAAAATTTTTTAATATAATACAACCTAATTTTTCTTTTTTTGGAGAAAAAGATTATCAGCAATTATTAATTATAAAAAAACTTGTAAAAGAATTAAATTATATGGTAAAAATAGTAAGTTTATCTACAATACGATTAAAAAATGGACTCGCTTTAAGTTCTAGAAATAATTATTTAACTTGTGAAGAACAAAAAATAGCACCTTATTTGTATAAAATCATCAGAAAAACATCAAAAAAAATTATCAAAGAAAACATAGATAACAGAGCAGAAATTATTAATCAATCTAAATTAGATTTAATAAAAAAAGGTTTTTTAATAGATATATTTAATTTATACGATCGTGAAACACTAAATTTATCATCTAAAAATAGTAAAAAAATGATTATTCTCGCTTCTGTTTGGTTGGGAAAAACTCGTTTAATTGACAATAAAAAAATCTTTTAAGTCGCATAAAATTATTTATTTTTCAAAAATTACTTTTCCTATATATGGTAAATATCGGTAAGATTGAGCATAATCAATTCCATAACCTACAATAAAATCATCTGGAATAGAAAAACCTATGAAATCAACATTAATATTCACTTCACGACATTCTGGTTTATCTAAAAGAGTGCAAATTGATAGTGATTTTGGTTTTCTAAGTTTTAGAATATCTAGCACCTTACTTAAGGTTTTTCCTGAATCAATGACATCTTCTACTATCAATACGTGTTTATTATAAATATCTTCATCTAAATCTTTTATGATTTTTACGTCACCACTAGATACTATTCCTCGTCCATAACTAGAGGTTGTCATAAAATCTATTTCATGTTGGATTTCAATCCTACGACACAAATCCGCTATAAACACGAAAGAACCACGTAACAATGCAATTAATATCATCGTATTTGTACTATTTTTATACTTTTTGGTAATTTCTTGACCTAATTCTCGAACACGAGCATCTAGTGCTTTTTCTGAAATAATAACTTTAATAATATGTTTCATAATATAAAAGAAATTTTTAATGTACGTGAATTTAATTATATTGAAAATTTGAAATAATTATAGTGGTTTTCACTTAAAATGCATACAGAATAATAAACAACTGAATTTTGAATAATACCGATAAAAATTCAATATTTATTTTTTTAACTATTGCACTAATAATGATCATTATGTTATAAAAATTAATTCAATAAGAAATATTCATGTCTACTTATAGCCTCTTTACTAGAATAACTATTCTAGTTATAACTAGTTATGAAGTGGGGCCAGATGATATATTTTAAAAACCCGCTCATAGCTTAAAGCGGGTTTTTTTATAATATAAATTTAAGGAATAATTAAATATGAAATTACTAAAATTTGGTGGTACCTCACTAGCTAGTGCAAAAAAATTTTTATGTGTAGCTAATATTATAGAACAAAATATACGATCTGAACAAACTGCAGTTGTGCTTTCAGCACCAGCTAAAATTACTAATTATTTAGTTTCAATTATAGAAACAATCACTCAAGAAAACAAAACGTTAGACATCATTAACCTAACAGAAACTGTTTTTATCAATTTAATAAAAGATTTATCAAAAATACAATCTAATTTTCCATTTTTAAAAATAAAAAATATCATAAATAAAGAATTTAATCGATTAAAACAAATAATACATGGAGTAATGTTATTACAACAATGTCCAGATAGTATTCGTGCAATCATTATTTCTCGCGGAGAAATACTATCAATCTATATTATGAAAAGTATATTGAAATCTAAAAACTATAATGTCACTGTTATTAATCCTATTAAACAACTTGTATCTTCAGGAACTTATTTAGATTCTACTATTAATATAATTGAGTCTAAAAAACGTATTGAAAATATGACTATAGATAAAGACGATATTATTTTAATGCCTGGATTTATTGCAGGAAATGAAAAACAAGAATTATCAGTATTAGGACGAAATGGTTCAGATTACTCTGCTGCAGTTTTAGCTGTCTGTTTAAACGCAAAAATCTGTGAAATTTGGACTGATGTTGATGGAGTATTTACATGTGACCCAAGAGAAGTCTCTAACGCGTATTTACTAAAATCAATATCATATAAAGAAGCAATGGAATTATCTTATTTCGGCGCAAAGGTACTTCATCCTCGTACGATTGAACCAATTGCTAAATTTAAAATTCCTTGCGTTATAAAAAATACTAATAATCCTAACTCTTCTGGTACTGTCATTTGTTCTAGTAATTTTTCAAAAGAAAAACGTTTAAAGGGAGTTACTCATCTCGATCATATAATGATGTTACACGTATCTGTATTGTTGACAAAAAAAATGAACAATATTATTTCACGTATACTTAATATTATGTCACAAAATAATATTAAAATAATATTAATTACTCAATCATCTTCTCAAAACAAAATTAATTTTTGTATTTTAAAAGATAAAACTAATCTAGCTTTATCTTCTTTAAATAAAGAATTGCAATTAGAATTAAAAAATTGCCTATTAAAACCTTTTAAAGTTACAAAAAATTTATCTATTTTATCTGTAGTGGGATCAGATATTTATAAAAAAAATAATATTGCATCAAAAATTTTTTCTTCTTTAGGTAATTCGAAAATTAATGTTTTAGCAATTGCACAAGGATCGTCCAAACATTCTATTTCTGTAGTCATTAAAACAAAAAATATTTTAAATGCAGTTAGAAACGTACATGACATATTGTTTTATAATAAAAAAATTATTCATGTATTTTTAATTGGAATAGGTGGTGTAGGTGGTACTTTATTAAAACAAATACTCAGACAACACACATTTTTAAATATAAACAATATAGAAATCAAGATTCGTATTATTGCTAACTCTAAAAAAATATTAATTTCAAATGATACAATTGATTTATTACATTGGGAAAAAGATTTCCAAAAAACAACAGAAGAATTTAATATAAAAAAATTAAATAATATAATACAAAATCACTGTTGTACAAACTCAGTGATTATTGATTGCACATCTGATGAATTACTATCGGAACAATATATAAATTTTTTATATAGTGGATTTCATATAATAGCTTCTAATAAAAAAGCAAATACTAGTAAATGGGAATACTATCAAGAAATAAGAAATGCAGTTTCTAAAACAAATAAAAAATTTTTATATGAAACTAATGTTGGAGCGGGACTACCAGTTATAGAAACAATTCAAAATTTATTTAAAACAGGTGATAAACTTATTCGTTTTAAAGGTATATTATCTGGATCTTTATCTTTTATTTTTGGAAAACTTGAAGAAGGAGTTTTATTATCAAAAGCTACTCAAGAAGCTAGAAAATTAGGTTTTACTGAACCTAACCCATGTGATGATTTATCTGGTATAGATGTAGCTAGAAAACTACTAATTTTAGCACGTGAAGCTGGACATAAAATAGAATTAAAAAACATAAAAATCGAACCGTTATTACCGATTACATTTAAAAAACATAAAGATGTAAACAAATTCTTAGTAGAATTAAAAAAATTAGATGCACATTTTTTACAACTAATTAACAAAGCTCTTGATTCTGGAAATGTATTACGTTATGTAGGAACTATAGAAGAAACAGGAGAATGTTTCATAAAGCTTGAAGAAGTAAATGTAAACGATCCATTATATAAAATAAAAAATGGTGAAAACGCATTAGCATTTTATACTAATTATTATCAATCGATTCCTCTTGTATTAAGAGGTTATGGCGCTGGTAATAACGTTACAGCATCTGGAGTGTTTTCCGATTTACTGCGCATACTATCATAAACGTCAGGAACATAGAACCAATGATTAAAATTTATGCACCAGCTTCTATTGGTAATGTTGGAGTAGGATTTGATATTTTAGGTGCAGCAATCACACCTATAAATGAAACTCTATTAGGTGATCTTATAACAATAGAACCATCAAATAAATTTCAATTAGTTAATAAAGGTCTTTTTTCTAGTAAATTACCTAAAAAGACTGAAGAAAATATTGTTTGGAAATGCTGGTCAAAATTTTGTAAAGTTGTAAAAAAAAACATCCCAGTATCTATTGTTCTTGAAAAGAATATGCCTATTGGATCAGGATTAGGTTCTAGTGCATGTTCTATTGTTGCTACATTAGTAGCAATAAATGAATTTTGTAATAAACCTTTAAATTCTAAAGAATTATTAGTATTAATGGGTCAAATAGAAGGTGAAATATCTGGTGAGATACACTATGATAATGTGGCTCCATCTTATTTAGGAGGTTTACAACTGATATTAGAAGATACTGAAATCATCAGCCAAAAAATACCAAGTTTTAAACATTGGTTTTGGGTAATAGCTTGGCCAGGGTTTAAAGTATCTACTGCAGCAGCAAGAAAAATATTACCTAAACAATATAAAAAAAACATTTGTATTAAGAATAGTCGTTATTTAGCTGGATTTATTCATGCCTCATATAGTCAACAACCTAATTTAGCAGCTAGATTAATACAAGATTTTATTGCAGAACCATATCGTATGAAATTGCTACCTAATTTTTTAAAAACCAAAGAAAAAATAAAAAAAATCGGAGCTATAAGCTGTGGAATATCAGGATCAGGACCTACTATTTTCGCGATTTCGGATAACATAAAAATAGCTCAAAAAATATCTTTATGGTTGAAAAAATATTATTTAAAAAATGAAACAGGGTTCGTTCATATTTGTTTTTTAGATATGCAAGGTGCACGTAAAATAGGATAAAAAATGAAACTTTATAATTTAAAAAATCATAATGAAAAAGTTAATTTTTCTACAGCTGTAAAATTAGGACTAGGACAAAAACAAGGATTGTTTTTTCCAGTAGAATTACCTGTTATTAATAACATACAATTATCAGAAATATTAAAAATGGATTTTATTACACGTAGTACTGAAATACTTTCTAGATTTATTTATAATGAAATTTCTAAAGAAGAATTATATAAAAATGTAAAAACAGCTTTTTCATTTAAACAGCCAGTAAAAGTCAAAATTACCAACAACATACATTGTTTTGAATTATTTCATGGTCCAACATTAGCATTTAAAGATTTTGGCGCACGCTTTATGGCACAAATGATACTGTCAATTAATAAAAATAATGAATCTGTTACTATTTTAACTGCCACATCAGGTGATACAGGTGCAGCAGTAGCACATGCATTTTATAAAATGAAAAATGTTAGAGTAATTATTTTATATCCAAAAGGAAAAATCAGTGAATTACAAGAAAAATTATTTTGTACTTTAGGGAAAAATATTAAAACCATATCAATTAACGGCAGTTTTGATGATTGTCAAAACTTAGTGAAAGAAGCATTTAATGATAAAAAATTAAAAGAATCGATAGGATTAAATTCAGCTAATTCTATAAATATTAGTCGATTATTAGCTCAAATATGTTATTACTTTGAAGCATTTTCTTTAATTCCTAAAGAAAAAAGAAATAATTTAGTGATAGCAGTCCCATGTGGTAATTTTGGTAATTTAACTGCCGGGTTACTAGCTAAATCTCTTGGTTTACCAATTAAATCATTCATAGCATGTACTAATGATAATGATACAGTGCCAAGGTTTCTTAAAGATGGTCAATGGAATCCAAAAAAAACTGTATCTACAATATCTAATGCAATGGATATTAGTCAACCTAATAATTGGACTAGAATAGAAGAATTATTTAATCGAAAAAAATGGAATTTAAAAGAACTTAGATTTGGTAGTGTATCAGATAGTGTTACAAAAGAAACATTAAAAGAACTTTTTCAATTAGGTTATGTTTCTGAACCTCATGCTGCAATTGCATTTCGATTATTACGAAATCAATTAAAAAAAGATGAATTTGGATTATTTTTAGGAACTGCACATCCAGCTAAATTTAAAAATACTGTAGAAACAATAATCAAAAATAAAATTTTATTACCTAATGAATTAAACAATCGAATTAATTTACCATTATTATCTTATAATATTAATCCTGATTTTAAAAAGTTAAAACAATTTTTAATAGAAAAATAAAAAAATAGAGAGGATTAATAATTGTTCCTCTCTAAAAATACAATCTAAAATCAAGATTTTTACACATTAAAAAGAAAATGTACGATATCACCATCTTCTATTTTATAATTTTTTCCTTCTTTTGTACACTTTCCAAGTTCTCTTATTTTTACTTCGTTTTTATATTTTATAAAATCGTTATATTTAATAATTTGCACTCTAATAAAACCTTTACTAAAATCAGTATGTATTTTATGAGCTGCTTGAAGACTAGTACTACCATCAAGAATAGGCCAAGCACGAATTTCTTTTTTACCCACGGTAAAAAAAGTAATTAATTTTAACAATTGATACCCTGCTGAAATAATATTATTTAGACCTAAACTTTTTATATTGAAAACTTTCATAAAAGATTTTTTTTCTATTTCATTCATCTTAATTAAATCTAGTTCTAGATTTGCAGAAATTGGAATTACTGGAGCATTTTCTTTTTTAGCTATATGATATACTTTTTTTAAAAGAAGCAAAGATTCTTTTTCTTCATTCATATTTGCTATATACATAGTCGGTTTCAAGGTTAAAAGACGTAAAGAACTAATAGTATTTCTTTCATCTAAATTTAGATTAAGATTTTTTAACATTAAACATTGTGTTAAATGTTTAATACATTTTTCTAAAATATTGATTTTTTTTTGCACATCTTGAGTTCGTAATGTTGTTTTTTTTTTATACTTTAACAAATGTTTTTCACAAACATCTAAATCCGATAATATCAATTCAGTATTGATGATTTCTATATCTCTTTCAGGTTTAATGTCGTCATAAACATGACTGATTTTATTATCTTGAAAACAACGTACAACATGAGCTATAGCATTTGTTTCTCGTATATTATTTAAAAATTGGTTTCCTAAACCTTCTCCTTGAGCAGCTCCTTTAACTAATCCAGCAATATCTATAAATTCTATAGATGCATGTATAATCTTTTTTGGAAGAACAATATTAGCAAGTCTATTCAGACGTTCATCTAAGACAGAAACCTTAGCTATATTTGGTTCAATAGTACAGAATGGAAAATTAGCAACAGCTGAATTTCCTTTTGTTAACAAATTAAATAAAGTAGATTTACCAATGTTAGGTAGTCCTACGATACCGCATTTAAAGCCCATTTTTATACGCCTTGAACATATAGAATATATTTTTATAAAATTAAGTTTTTAAAATGAATGAATGTATAGTTTCTTCTATCGCATGTAAAATAGATTGTTTAATTGAAAATTTTTCACATTTATCTGGAATTGACAAAACAAAAGAAGAAACTTGAGATTTGCTACTTGGACGACCAATTCCAATTCTAAATCTATGAAAATTAGTTTTTTTTTTAAATGTACAAATAATACTTCTTAGACCATTGTGACCGTTGTGTCCATAACTGTGTTTCAGTTTTGCAATGCCAGGATTCAATTCTAAATCATCATGAACAATCAATATTTCATTTAAATGTATATTATAAAAGGAGGCCATTTTAAACACTGATTTACCATTTAAGTTCATAAATATATTTGGAACTAATAATCGAATATAATTCGATTCTATATTTAAAAAAGAAGTAAAACCAAAAAATTTTTTTTCTTCTTTCAAAATTTTTAAATAACGTTGAGCTAATAAGTATACAAACCAAGAACCGACATTGTGACGTGTTTGATGATACTCTTTTTTTGGATTAGATAATCCTACTATCATTTTAATAGTATTCAAAAAAATATCCTTAATATTTTGGTAAAAATATTAAAAACATATAATTAATATAAAATTATATGTTTTTATAAAGATATACAATATATAAAAAAACTTTTAATATTTACTAAACAAATAATTAGTTATTTTTGTAAACGATCAGATGCTACTTCCCAATCTACTACATTCCAAAATGCTTTAATGTAATCTAATCGTCTATTTTGATATTTTAAATAATAAGCATGTTCCCATATATCTAATCCGATAATCGGAGTACCATAAAATTTAGACGTTGATTTTTCCATTAAAGGATTGTCTTGATTCGTAGTAGATACTATAGATAAGATACCATCTTGATTTATCAACCATACCCAACCAGATCCAAAATGATTAAGTGCTATTTCTTCAAATTTTTTTTTAAAATTATCAATTGTATTAAATTGTTTTTCTATTTCTGTTTTTAAATCATGTGTTAAAACTGTTCCTACTCTTAGACTTTTCCAAAAAAAACTATGATTTATATGTCCTCCTGCATTATTTTTTAGTGTCTGTTTATTTTCTAAATTAATTTCATTGAAAATTGAAATTAATTCATCAATAGATAAAGAAGAAAACGTTGTATTTTTTAAAATAATATTAGTGTTATTAATATAATTTTGATGATGTTTAGTATGATGAATTTTCATTGTTTTTTCATCAAAAAAAGGTTCTAAAGCATTATATGAATAAGTCAGATTAGGAAGAACATAACTCATCTTATTTTCCTTGTACAATTGAAATAAAATAAAAAATAATATTCATAAAAAATTACATTTATTTAATATTTAGATATTTCTAAAAATTATAGTACACTTGTTGAATAACGACTAATAATTATAATATATTAATACATATTTAAATAGTATCCAAAATTAAAATCACAAAAAATGTAAAAAATTATTTTTTACGAACTTTTTACATTTTGTAATAACTTTAAATCAATAAAAAACTTTTTTAATATATTTCTATAATATATTGATTTTTAATATTTTAAATATCAATATTTTAAAAAAAATAAAAAACTAATTAATTAAACAAAAAGTATTTTAAAAAAATGAGATTTTGATGTCTACAACTCAAGAATTCAATTTATTAAGTGATCGATTTCGTAGTTTTTATCCTGTTGTTATAGATATTGAAACTGCAGGATTTAATGCTAACACTGACGCATTATTAGAAATTGCTATAATTACACTAAAAATGGATAAGCTAGGATGGCTACATAAAGAAAATACTTTACATTTTCATATAGAACCATTTGCAGGTTCTATAATAAATTCTGATGCAATAGCCTTTAATAAAATTGATCCTTTTAATCCATTACGTGGAGCTATTAGCGAAAAGATAGCAATTAATTCAATATTAGAAATGGTAAATCAAGGAATTAAAATACAAGGATGTAGTAAAGGTATTGTTGTTGCACATAACGCTAATTTCGATCATAATTTTTTAATGGCAGCAATTCAAAGAGTAAAAATAAAAAATAATCCTTTTCATCCATTTGTAACTTTTGATACTGCAGCACTCAGTGGTTTAGTAGTCGGTGAAACAGTTTTAGCTAAAGCATGCAAAGCGATTGGTTTAAAATTTGATAATAATCAAGCACATTCTGCACTGTATGATACATTGCAAACTGCAAATCTTTTTTGTGAATTAGTCAACCGTTGGAAACGTTTAGGCGGTTGGCCCTTAAATCAAATAAAAAAAAAATAAATTTATATTTAAATATAAATGAAAAACGTAATAGAAACATATGACATTACTAACTAAAGATAAAAAAATTAATGTTCTTTATTGTAATGTCATATATTAATTTAACAAATAATATATTTTTATATATTAAAAATTATTATTTTTTATATTTCTTAACTGTATTTGATATTAATTTTTTTAGAGCTCCATTTTCTAACATATCGAGAATAATGCTACAACCTCCAATCAATTCACCATCTACCCATAATTGCGGAAACGTTGGCCAATTCGAATATTTTGGTAATTCATTTCTTATATCTGAATTTTCTAAAACATCTACATAAGCAAATTTTTCACCACACGATGATAAAGCTTGAACTGCTTGAGCGGAAAATCCACAGCTAGGAGATTGAGGTGTTCCTTTCATATAAATTATAATAATATTATTTTTGATTTGTTTTTCTATCTTTTGAGTAATATTCATATCTTTTCCATTTTTAAAATTTACGTAAAATTATTAAATAAAATATTTTTAAATATACATTTAAAGAATTAATAGACAAATTGCTTTTTTTTTGTAATAATAGTCACATAAAAATGGGGCTGTTTTTGGATTTGACAAAATTATTTACTAAATAAAGTGCATGCCGAGGAACGGTTTGCCTCGATAAAAGCCGTAAAAAAATAGCTGCAAAAAATAAACAACACTACGCTTTAGCAGCTTAAAAAACTGCATAAAGCCCTTTCTCCTTAGCTTCTTCTCTTAAGACAAGGGTCTATAGAAAGGTCAAAAAAGAGAAAAACGTGAAAATCGAGCTTGACGATGACACGTCATAATTTTCAAGCTATATACCCAAAATGGGTTTTTTCAAATTGGGATACGAATCTAAAAAATAAAAAACTAAGCATGTAGTACTTTATTTTTGTAGACATTTTGGACGCGGGTTCAAATCCCGCCAGCTCCAAAAATTATATTTTTTTGAGACATATTAGATTTCATCAAACTTAAAACTTATCACTTTGTTACCTTGAAAGTATAAACTTAATATTATTTTATGAAAAACATTTCTATCTGTTTCATTACAAAAATAATAATGATAAACGTCTTCAAAAGAATCAGAAATAATTGGAATTCCAAACATATAAATGATTTGTTTTTTTGTCATTCCAATATAATTTTTATTTAAATAATTTTGATTAAAATAAATCTTGTTTGAACAATTCAAATGCTCTTCACTTCTCTCTAACAATGAACAACCAGAAAAAAAAATAAGAATAAATAGTATTATTTTATAATGTCTCATTATAATACCCTATTACAATTTAATATGTAAAAAAAAATTCTTTTCTGTAATATATATAAAATATTTTAAAAAAACTTTTTAGACCAATTTAATTTTGAAGTTAACGTTTGAAAATAATTGTAACTTTTAGGATGTACAAGTCTTAAATAAAAACTACTTCGACGAATAAAAACACATTCACCTTTTTTAATAGTTAAAACTATTTGACTATCACAACTGATTTTTAAATTAGTTTCTACTTTAGAAAATTTTAAACAAATGATACTGTCACTGTGTATCACTAATGGACGAGCAGATAAGGTATGAGGAAACATCGGAACTAAAACCATAGCATCTAAAGATGTAGCTATAATTGGACCACCTGCCGATAATGAATAACCAGTAGAACCAGTGGGCGTTGAAATAATTAGTCCGTCTGCACGTTGTGAAAAAGAAAATTTATCATCAATGTAAACTTCAAATTCTATCATATGAGCTAAATGTTTCGTATGCAAAACTACTTCATTTATTGCTATACTAGATTTAGAAATATTTTTTTTTTGACATACTTGCGCATCTAATAAAAAACGATTTTCTAAAAAATAATTTCCAGATAATACTTCCGATAACTTTTTTAAACCGGTATCAGGATTTAAATCAGTCAGAAAACCTAAATTACCACGATTAATCCCAATAATTTTAATATTATAAATAGATAACACACGTGCTGCACATAATAAATTTCCATCTCCTCCTATAACAATTGCTAAATCACAAGATTGACCAATTTCTATTAATGTAGCAGTATCAGCGTTATTTAAATTTAATGCTCTAGCAACAGTACATTCAATAAAAACTTTATAACCATTTTTTACTAACCACTTATAAAGTATCTTATGTGTTATTAATGCACTCTCATGACGGGGATATCCAACAATACCAATATAAGTGAAATATTGCTTCATTAGACAAAAATTCCTAACAAAAATAATGTATATTATATTATAATATAACAATAAATGACCTTGAAAGATTAATTATAAACCTTATAATCAATTAGTGATTAATAATATTTAAATTGGTAAACTTTATGGATAATCAAACAAATAATTTAAATGCTAATATAGCAGAAGAAGAAAAAGAAAACATAGAAAATGATAATAAAAAAATTCATAACTTAAAGTCTCAAATATTAAAAAATGAAAAAAAAATAAATGAAATTGAATTGCGAAAATTAGCACATATAGAAAATATAAAAAAAAATACAACAGAAACAATAAATACAATAAAAAAAGAACAAATAGAAAAATTTTTAAAAACAATCATTCCTATAATCGATTCTCTTGAAAGTATTGTACAATTATCTAATAAATTAGACAGTAAAAATGAACCATTAATAGAAGGAATTCAATTGACGTTAAAATCTTTTTTAAATACGTTGTTCAATTTAGATGTAAAAATCGAAGGACAGGAAAAAGAACTTTTTAATCCTAATATTCATGATGCAATTCGCTTAGAAAAATCTAATACAACACCGCCTAATCATATTATTTTTGTAGATAAAAAGGGATTTAGTTTAAACAAAACAATATTACGAAAAGCCAAAGTAATAATTTCTAAAGAATAATGTTTTATTTTAAAAAAAATCACATAAAAAAATTTTATATTATTTAAGAATAGAAAAAATTCTAAAATTTTTTTCTATTTTTAAATTACAAACCAATTAATCGGTTGTTTTTTTTCTTTATTTAAAATTTTATTAGTTAAAGAAAAATGTTTACAACCAAAGAATCCACGATAAGCTGATAATGGAGAAGGATGAGACGTTTTTAAAATATAATGATTTTTAGTATTTATCAAATTGATTTTTTTTTGTGCATCATTGCCCCAAAGCAAAAAAACTATAGAGCGTTTATATAAACTAATCATAGAAATAACTCTATCAGTAAAAATATTCCATCCTATATTAACATGAGATCTTGGTTTATTTGACTCCACCGTTAAACTTGTATTTAATAAAAAAACACCTTGTGTAGCCCAATTATTAAGACACCCATGATTAAATAAATAATTTTTTTTAAAATCACTATTTAACTCTTTATATATATTTCGTAAAGAAGGTGGTATAATACAACCATAAGGAACAGAAAAAGACAAACCATGTGCTTGATTTTTAGAAAAGTATGGATCTTGACCTAAAATCACAACCTTAATATTATGAAATGGAGTTAATAAAAAAGCATTAAAGATCTCTTTTTGTTGAGGATAAATCGTTTTTCTTAAACGTTCTTTTTTCAAGAATTTTATTATGTTAATAAAATATTTTTTTTTTCTTGAGATAAAAGATCTTTCCAAGATAATTTTTCATTCATTGTTAACTTCTCTCTAATGTTTTTTTATAAATAAAACTTGTTTTTTAAAAATATTTTTTTTATTGTTGAAATAGTTTTTTTAAACAACACATTCTTTTTATTCAAAAAAAATTATAGGAAAAAAAATGGTTTTAGTTACAAAAGAAGCTCCAAATTTTATAGCCCCAGCAATTCTAAAAAATAATCAAATTATTGAAACATTTGATCTGAAAAAATATGCTAATCAACAATCATTAATATTATTTTTCTGGCCTATGGATTTTACCTTTGTATGTCCATCTGAAATTATAGAATTTAATAATATTTACCTAGAATTGAAAAAAAGAAATACAAAAATTGTTGGTGTTTCAATTGATAGTGTTTTTGTTCATCAAGCTTGGAAAAATACGTTACCTAAAAATGGTGGAATTGGAAAAATTAATTTCCCTATGGTATCTGATATTAAACGAAATATTCAGAAACTTTATGGTATTGAACATCCTGTTCTTGGTGTAGCGTTAAGAGCTTCATTTTTAATTGATGCAAACTGGATTATACGTCATCAAGTTGTCAACGATCTGCCATTTGGAAGAAATATCAAAGAAATAATACGTATGGTTGATGCTATAGATTTTCATAATAAAAATGGTGAAGTATGCCCTGCTAATTGGAAAAACGGTGAGAATGGAATGACACCTTCTATACAAGGTGTTTCTGAATATTTAAGTAAAAAATATTAAAAAAATTAAAGTCAGCAAAAAATATTTTATGCTGGCTTTATTTTTAACAAAAAAATACCTAGAATTATGAATTCTAATATATTAATATTTTAAAGAAAATTCTCGTCATCATGATTCATCTCTTCATAATCTGTAGTTTCAACATCATTATTAACAGTATCTAAGTTAGATGTATTTGGATTAAATTCTTGTTGAGTTTGCTCATAACTTACTAAGTTATCATGATTAATATTGTCTGGTATATCATTATTGTCATGATGTTGTAAAGATGTATTATTATTTTTAATAGTATCAAAAACTTCTTCTTCCGGATTAGCATGATTAAAAACATTCATTAACATATTTCCTAAAATCATACCGCCGGCAACACCTGTTGCTGTTTGTAATGCATTGCTAAGAAATCCACTATTTCTATTAGCCGTTATTATAGGTGATGATTGTGTTACAGGATTAGAAGTCTGAGATTGCAAATGACTATCATTATGTTTCCATATATTGTTATCATGAGATAATTTTTGAGAATCAGGTCTATTTTTAAAAAAATTTGATAAGAAACTTGGTTTTTTATTAGATTCTTTCGTTTTTAATATTTCAATCCTCTTTTTTAATTCTTCAATTTTTGAATTCATTTTATTTATGGCAGTTTCCTGGATCAATATTGTTTGCACCATATAATAAGAAGAAAATGGTTGTTGTTTTACTAGTTTTTGAATTAATTCGTCGGCTGAATTATCTCTTTCAAAAGAATTGAGTTCAGTGTTTTTTAAACGATGAAACAAATTTTTTATTAAATTTTTTTCTTCATCTTTCATATAAGATCTCGTTTTAAAGTCAAATTAATGAACTAAATAAATTATTATAGAATTGACAATTCGTTGTTAGTTTATTTAACAAAAAATTGTGATTATATTTTATATTAATACTTTCATTAAAAATAAACAATATAAAAAAAATTTTATTTTACATAATTTATTTTTTAAAAATTTATCACTAATGACAATATTTTCTTTCTATGCATCTAATAGATTAATTATGTTATACTTTTGTACTTAATTTGATTATGTTCACATATAAAGAGATAATAGTTTTATGAAATATCCTGCACGAGAAATCATACAGGTTGATATTGAAAAAGAGTTAAAAAGCTCTTACTTAGACTATGCTATGTCTGTAATAGTTGGTCGAGCATTGCCTGATGTTCGAGATGGTTTAAAACCAGTGCATAGAAGAATACTTTTTGCAATGTATATATTAAACAATGATTGGAATAAAGCATATAAAAAATCTGCGAGAATAGTAGGTGATGTTATAGGAAAATATCATCCTCATGGAGATTCAGCTGTATATGATGCAATAGTAAGAATGGCTCAAAAATTTTCATTACGGTATATGCTTATAGATGGACAAGGTAATTTTGGTTCCATAGATGGAGATTCAGCAGCAGCAATGCGATATACAGAAATTCGCATGTCTAAGATCTCTCACGAGTTATTAGAAGATTTAGAAAAAAACACTGTTGAATATATTCCAAATTATGACGAAACAGAAAATATACCAGAAATTCTTCCAGCACGAATACCCAATCTTTTAATTAATGGTTCATCAGGTATTGCTGTAGGTATGGCGACAAATATACCACCTCATAACTTATATGAAGTAATTAATGGATGTTTGGCATATATAAATAACAATGATATTACCTTAAGCGAATTAATAAAATATATTCCAGGTCCAGATTTTCCAACTGCCGGTATAATCAATGGAAAATTAGGAATTGAAGAAGCTTACCGAACAGGAAAAGGAAAAATTTATATTCGAGCAAAAAATATTATTGAACAAAACAAAAAAAGTAAAAAAGAATCTATTATTTTTAATGAAATACCCTATCAAGTCAATAAAGCACGATTAATTGAAAAAATAGCAGAGTTGGTAAAAGATAAACGTATTGATGGTATTACTGCATTACGTGATGAATCAGATAAAGATGGAATGAGGATTGTCATTGAAATAAAAAAAGAAACCATGTCTGAAATAATTTTAAATCAATTATATTCTTTAACACAACTAGAAATTTCTTTTGGAATTAACATGGTTGCTTTATGTCAAGGACAACCAAAAACTTTATCTTTAAAAGAAATTTTAAAAAATTTTTTATCTCATCGACAAGAAATAATTACAAGACGTAGTCTTTTCGAATTGGAAAAAGCACGTAATCGCATTCATATTTTAGAAGGATTAAATATTGCTTTAATCAATATTAATTCAATTATTGAAATAATAAAAAAATCGAATAATTTCATAGAAGCAAAAAACTTAATAATCAAAAAAAAATGGAAATATCAAAACATTAATACTTTTTCTCTTTTTGAAAAAAAACATCAATATTTTTTTAGTGAAAAACAAGTACAAGCTATTTTAGATTTACGTTTACATAAATTAACTACCTTAGAAAAAAATAAAATCATTACAGAATACAATGAGTTAATAAAATATTCTAAACAACTACAAAATATTCTTGAAAATAAAAATTCTATGCTTGAAGTTATTAAAGAGGAATTATTATTAATACAAAAAAATTTTGGTGACAAAAGAAGAACAAAAATCATTGAAAATCATACTGATATAAATATTGAAGATTTAATTAATCAAGAAGATGTTGTAGTTACACTATCGCATTCAGGATATGTAAAATATCAGCCCATTTCTGATTACAATGCTCAAAGACGTGGTGGAAAAGGAAAATCAGCTGTAAAAATAAAAGAAGAAGATTTTATAGAAAGTTTAGTAATAGCAAATACACATGATACTATATTATGCTTTTCAAGCAGAGGTATTTTATATTCAATAAAAGTTTATCAATTACCAGAATCGAGTAGACATGCGAAAGGTAAACCAATAGTTAATTTATTACCTTTAAGCAAAAAAGAAAGAATTACAGCTATATTGCCCGTATATGAATATAAAGATAATCTGAATATTTTTATGGCCACTGCTCGGGGAATAGTAAAAAAAAGCTCTTTAAGTCAATTTAAAAAACCTAGATTTTCAGGAATTATTGCAATTAATTTACATTCTAATGATGAACTTATAGGAGTTTCTTTAACTGATGGGAATAACAATATTATGTTATTCACACAAAATGGTAAAGTAGTTCAATTTTTAGAAAATAGTGTCAGAACTATGGGCAGAACTGCTTCAGGAGTAAAAGGTATTAAAATAAAACCAAATGACAAGGTAGTGTCTTTGATTGTTCCAAAAAATAAAGGTAGTATTTTAATAGCAACAAAAAATGGTTATGGAAAACGGACAAAAATCACTGATTTTCCAATCAAATCACGTGCCACACAAGGTGTAATAGCGATAAAAATTACAAAAAAAAATGGAAAAATTATTGGAGCAATACAAGTTTTAGAAAAAAATCAAATTATCATGATTACTGATGCAGGTACACTAGTCAGAATACGAGTATCTGAAGTAGGTGTATTAGGAAGAAATACACAAGGTGTAATATTAATCAGAACATCAAAAAACGAAAAAGTTGTTGCTTTACAAAAAATCGTAGAATCTATATAAAAAAAGTATATTTACTTGAATATTAAACGTATAAAAAACTTTAAACATATATCTTTTTACATTCTTTTATAATAAGTAAAAATTAACATGGAAAATAGTCTGTTTGTTACTAAACGCAACGGAAATAAAGAAAAAATCAATTTAGATAAAATTCATAAAGTGCTAAATTGGGCAGCTAAAGGGTTAGATAACGTATCTGTTTCTCAAGTTGAATTACGTTCGCGTATTCAATTTTATAATAACATGACTACTATTAATATTCATGAAACTATTATTAAAGCTGCAGCAGATTTAATTTCACAAAATACACCAGATTATCAATATATGTCTGCAAGACTAGCTATTTTTCATCTTAGAAAAAAAGCTTATGGTAAATTTGAACCACCTATGTTATACGAACATGTAAAAAACATGGTTTACTTAGGAAAATATGATGAAAATTTATTGAAATATTATTCTTATGAAGAGTATTTACATATGAATTCCTTTATTGATCATTGTCGAGATATGAATTTTTCATATGCTGCCGTAAAACAACTAGAAGGTAAATATTTAATACAAAATAGAACTACTGGAAAAATATATGAAAGTGCGCAATTTTTATATATCTTAATTTCTGCATGCTTATTTTCTAAGTATCCAAAGGATACTCGTATGGATTATATTAAACGTTTTTATGACGCAATTTCAACGTTTAAAATTTCATTACCTACTCCAATTATGTCAGGTGTAAGAACACCTACTCGGCAATTTAGTTCTTGTGTTTTAATTGAATGTGATGATAATCTTGATTCTATTAATGCCACAACTAGTTCTATTGTAAAATATGTTTCGCAACGTGCAGGAATTGGCATTAATGCTGGTAAAATTCGCGCCATAGGAAGTCCAATTAGGAATGGAGAAGCTTTTCATACTGGTTGTATTCCTTTTTATAAATATTTTCAAAGTGCTGTAAAATCTTGTTCTCAGGGAGGTGTTAGAGGAGGAGCAGCAACTATTTTTTATCCAATATGGCATTTTGAAGTTGAAAGTTTATTAGTTTTAAAAAATAATAGAGGTATTGAAGAAAATAGAGTACGTCATCTCGATTATACAGTTCAAATCAATCAATTAATGTATAAAAGATTATTATTAGGGAAAAATATTACATTATTCAGTCCTTCTGATGTTCCTGGATTATATGAAACATTTTTTTCAGATCAAAAAAAATTTAAAAAAATGTATATAGAATACGAAAAAAATAAAAAAATAAGAAAAAAAAGAATTAAAGCATTAGATTTATTTTCTTTAATAATGCAAGAAAGAACATCTACTGGACGAATCTATATACAAAATGTAGATCATTGTAATTCACATAGTGCATTTAATCCAAAATTATCTCCGATCAAACAATCCAATTTATGCTTAGAAATTACATTACCTACTACATCTCTACAAAATATATACGATAAAAATGGAGAAATTGCACTATGTACATTATCAGCTTTTAATTTAGGAACAATTCAAAATCTAGATGAATTTAAAGAATTATCTATATTATCTGTACGAGCTCTTGATGAAATATTAGACTATCAAAATTATCCTATACTAGCAGCAAAAAAATCATCTGTTTCTAGACGATCTTTAGGTATTGGTGTAATAAATTTTGCGTATTATTTAGCGAAAAATAAAGTACGATATTCAGATGGCAGCGCAAAAAATTTAACTCATAAAACTTTTGAAGCTATGCAATACTATTTATTAGACGCTTCATGTCAATTAGCTAAGGAAAAAGGAGCATGTGCTTTATTTCATCAAACAAATTATTATTTAGGAAAATTTCCTATTGATACATATAAAAAATATATTGATAAAATATGCAATGAACCACTACATCTAGATTGGATTACATTACGTAAAAAAATTAAAAAATATGGTTTGAGAAATTCAACGTTGTCTGCTTTAATGCCATCAGAAACATCTTCTCAAATATCTAATGCAACTAATGGTATTGAACCACCCAGAGGATTTGTCAGTATTAAAGTTTCAAAAGATGGAATTTTACGACAAGTAGTTCCGGAGTATAAAAAATTAAAATTACAATACGAATTACTTTGGGATATACCGAATAATATAGGTTATTTAGAATTAGCTGGTATTATGCAAAAATTCATTGATCAATCTATATCCGTAAATACTCACTATGATCCAAAAAGATTTGTAAATGATAAAATTCCAATGAAACAACTTTTACATGATTTACTTTTATCTTATAAACTTGGTTTAAAAACATTGTATTATCAAAATGTGCACGATGGTTCTAAAGATGATCAAAACGTTATATCTGAGTCTGTAATAAATAATATTTGTGAAAGTGGTGCATGTGTTATATAACATCAAACAATTTGTATATATTTAAAAAATATTTTTTAAAGAAAAAAATTAATTATCAGGTATAACAATATGTCTTATACAATTTTTTCAAAAAAAAACAATAATCAACTGAAAGAGCCTATGTTTTTTGGACAATCTGTAAACATTGCGAGATATGATCAACAAAAATATAATATTTTTGAAAAATTAATTGAAAAACAATTATCGTTTTTTTGGAGACCAGAAGAAATAGATTTGTCTCGAGATAGAATAGACTTTCAAAATTTACCTGAACATGAACAACATATTTTTATTAGTAATTTAAAATATCAAACATTATTAGATTCTATTCAAGGAAGAAGTCCTAATATAGCTTTTTTACCTATTATTTCTATTCCTGAATTAGAAACATGGGTTGAAACTTGGTCATTTTCAGAAACCATTCACTCACGTTCTTATACGCATATAATTAGAAACATTGTCAATTCTCCATCTTTAATATTTGATGATATTATTTCAAATAAGCATATTAATGATCGAGCTCAAAATATTTCTATATACTATGACGAATTGATACAACTGACAAGCTATTGGCACTTATTAGGTGAAGGAATTCATTCAGTTAATCAAAAAAAAATTAATATTACTTTAAGTTTATTAAAGAAAAAGTTATATTTATGTTTAATCAGTGTCAATGTATTAGAAGCAATTAGATTTTATGTTAGCTTTGCATGTTCGTTTGCATTTGCAGAAAGAGAATTAATGGAAGGAAATGCGAAAATCATACGACTAATAGCACGAGACGAAGCATTACATTTAACAGGGACTCAGCATATTTTAAATATTTTAAGTAACATAGAAAACGACGAAGAAATGAAAAATATCATTTTACAATGTAAAGAAGAAGCTAAAAATATATTTATTTCAGCAGCTGAACAAGAAAAAAAATGGGCTGAATATTTATTTCAAAATGGTTCTATGCTCGGATTAAATAAAGATATAATTTGTCAATATATAGAATATATTACTAATATACGTATGCATGCTATAGGTTTTAAAATGCTTTTTCAAAAAAAATCTAATCCTATTCCTTGGATTAATTCTTGGTTAACTTCGGATAATATACAAACTGCACCCCAAGAAACAGAAATCAGTTCATATCTTGTTGGACAAATTGATTCAGAGGTTTCTGATAATGAATTTAAAAAATTTCAACTATAAAATAAATAAATCTGTGATTAGAATAATAAATATTAAAAAAAAATTCTATATAAAAAAAACGTTTCATTATTGATGATATTAGAATTAAATAATATTGGTATAGCATACCAATGTCGATCCGGTTATTGTGGAATGTGTCGCATTGAATTAATAAAAGGGAATATAATTTATTCAATAAAACAGCCTATGGCTGCTTTATTGACAAATAAAGATATTTTCCCTTGTTGTTGTCAACCTCACGGGGATATCACAATTAAAATTTAAAAATAATAATACATACTTTATAGAGACTGAATTGAAGTCAAAGCAATAGTATAAATTATATCTTGTACTGAAGCACCTCGTGATAAATCATTTACTGGTTTTCTTAATCCTTGCAATATAGGACCAATAGACAGTATATTTGCAGACCTTTGTACAGCTTTATAAGCTATGTTGCCAGAATTCAAGTCAGGAAATATAAATATATTAGCAGAACCTTCGATAGGTGAATGAGGCGCTTTTAATTTAAAAACAGTTTTTGAAATTGCTGCATCATACTGAATTGGACCATCGATTATCAAATTAGGTTGTCTGTTTTTAATGATACAAGTCGCTTGTCTGACTTTTTCTACTGTAGATCCATGTCCTGAATAACCAGTAGAATAAGATAACATGGCTATACGAGGTTTAATTTTAAAGATTTTTAAGAAATTAGAAGAATTTATAGCAATTTCCGCTAATTCTTCTGAAGTTGGATTTATATTAATAGCACAATCAGAATATATTAAAACTTTATTTGGTAATAACATAAGAAAAATAGATGATACCAACGAAGTGTTATCTTGAGTTTTAATTAATTGTAATGCTGGAAGTATAGTATTAGCTGTCGTATTAACGGATCCACAAACTAATCCATCTACTTCATTATTTTCAAGCATCAAAGTAGCTAAAATAATATTATCTTTTAATTGTTTTTGTGCAAAAATTTTATCTATATGTTTTTTCTTTCTTAATTCTAAGAATCGACTAACATATTTATTTCTGATTAAATTAGGATTAATTATTTCAGTATTTGAATTTAAATCAATATTATTTTTATTTGCTATATGAAAAATTTTTTGTTGATCGCCTAATAATACACATTGAGCAATATTATTTTTTTGACATTCCACAACAGCTTTCAATATTCTAATTTCATATGACTCAGGTAATATGATACGTTTATTATTTTGTCTAGATAATAATCTTAAATTATAACAAAATTCTTTTGGAGAATATTTTATCTTATAATCATCTTGTTTTTTTACCGATTTTAAAAACTCATTAGAAAAAAAACTAGAAATATATCTTTGCAAAATATCAATATAAATTTTATTTTGAACAGTAAGATTGAAGTTAAATTTTTGTAACTGACATAAGATCATCATAGTATTTTTTGTAGTAAAAGCAACATTAATATTTCTTTTAATTAAACATTTACAACAATCTATGATACTTTTTTTCGATTTTAATTGTACATCTGTTAATATAATTCCAATAATTTTTTTTCTATCAAAATTTAAATTAAATAGTTTTATAAAGCTATTGATACGACTAAAAGAAACTATTATCAAAGTATTAAAATATTGTTTTTCTATCATATTATTAACACTTTCATCAAATATTATTATTTCTTGAACAATAGATTCATCTGTCTTTGATATGTTAAGAAATGAAATATTTAAAAAATTGAAAATACTCTTTAAATATATTTGTTTAATATTTTTATTCCAAGGTATAAAAGCTAAAACTGGAAAGAAAATATTTTTAGATATTATTTTTTGATCTATGAAACCTTTTTCATTTTCTTTTTCGTTTTTTAGTATTATTGATTTTTCAATAAAATTATATTCCTTTTTAATAAAAGGGGAATTCACTTTATTAAAAATTACACCTAAAACATTTTTAAATTTTTTTCTTTTTAAAAATAGTTGAATTTCTTGTTCTTTTTTTTTAAAACTATCAGAAGAATCATTTTTTAAATTAACTAAAAAAACCACTTCTGCACTTAAATTTTGAGCAATATCATAATTTATTTGTTCAGAATGAAAATTTAAATGATGTTTTAAACCTTCAATTAAAATTAACTTATACAAAGATTTTTTGTGATAAATATTTTCAATCATTTTATCTAATAAAAAAAGATATTCTGCAGAATAAAAAATTTTGTTAGAAAAGTTTATATCGTCTAAAATATCTACAATATTTGAAAAATATTTATTAATAATTAAAGATGTATTATTTTTTGAATTATTTAAACAAGAAAAATATAATATAGATTCTTGTGAATTATTATCAAATATTTTTGTTTTAAAAAAATATATTAAACTTAAACTAATAGTAGTTAAACCAACGTCTTTATCTAAAGGAATTAACATTATAATACGTGACATAATCATCCTAATATAATATTGCAATATAAAAAAACTAAAAACATAATTGTTATGTTTTAATTATATTTAAGGTTTCTTGAGCTATTAATAATTCTTCATTTGTTGAGATAACAAATACTGGACGAGAATATACTTCAGTAATTAATCCAGATTTTCCTCCTATCATAGATAAATTAAGTTCCGAATTGATCTTAAAACCTAATAGTAATAGCTTAGAAAAAGTTAATTTTCTAACTAAGGGGACATTTTCTCCAATACCGCCAGTAAAAACAACAGCATCTAAACGATTTTCCATTAAAGATGTATAAGCTGCAATATATTTAGCTAGTCTATGACAAAAAATATCTACAGATCTTTTAGCTTCTTTTTTTAAATGATAATTTTTTTCAAAATAACGAAAATCATTACTAACTCCGCTTAAACCTAATAAACCAGATTTTTTAGTTAACACTTCTTCAATTTCATTAATGCTCATATTTAATTGTTTATGCATAAAAAAAATAATAGAAGGATCAATATCTCCACTTCTTGTTCCCATTACTAATCCTTCTAAAGGAGTGAAACCCATAGAAGTATCTACACATACACCGTTACAAATTCCTGAAATTGAAGATCCATTTCCTAAATGACAAGTTATAATATTCAAGGAATGAAATTTTTTATTTAGAACAGTGCAAGCTTCACGAGCCACATAATTATGACTAATACCATGAGCTCCATAGCGTCTAATCCTATATTTTTCATAAAAATTATAAGGAATCGCATATAAAAAAGAAGTTTCGGGCATGTCTTTATAAAAAGATGTATCAAAAACTGCTACATTTTTCTTAGACAAAATGGGATATTTTTCCATAACTATTTTAATACCAATTAAATTAGCCGGGTTATGTAACGGAGCAAATAACGCAGCATCTTGAATATGTGTCAGTACGTTTTCATCTATTAACACGGATTTTTTTATTTTGATTCCTCCATGTACTACTCTATGCCCTATTCCAACAATATTTTTTAAAATATCTTTTTGTTTTAGTAAAATTTTTTCTATAATAAAATCTAATGCAAATTTATGATTGATATTTGAACCTATAATTTGTTTATATTTTTTATCTAAATATTTCCATGTAATACATGTATCTGGTAAAAATAAATATTCTACTAAACCAGAAAGATATGTTTTTTTACTATCAGGATTTAATATTGCGAATTTTATAGAAGAACTTCCACAATTTAACACAAAAATAAAATTTTTCAATTTTTTATCCATTATTTAGTATAATAGTGTGTGTTTAAAAAAAGTTTAATTTATCAAAAAATAATAAATTTATCCTCTTAATAAGAGGAGAATTAGGATAAAAATGTGAATATGCAAAAAAAAATTATTAAATTATTAAAAGTAAAAGCAATAATTATACCAGAAATAGAAATTAAAAATCGTATTAATTTTTTAAAAAAATATTTACTTAACAATATTCATTTAAAAACTTTAATACTTGGTATTAGTGGAGGACAAGACTCCACATTAACTGGAAAATTATGTCAAATTAGTATTGAGCAATTAAGAAAAAAGACAAAAAATACAAATTATCAATTTATTGCATTACGTTTACCATATGGTATACAAAAAGATGAAAAAGATTGTCAAGATGCAATCAATTTTATAAATCCGGATTGTGTCCTAAATATAAATATTAAAAATGCAGTTTTAAGTAATGAACAAGCTTTAAAAAACTCTGGAATTATTATTTCAGATCATATAAAAGGAAATATAAAATCAAGAGAAAGAATGATCGTACAATATAGTATCGCTGCAGTAAAAAATGGTTTAGTAGTAGGAACAGGACATGCATCAGAAATTATTAGTGGTTTTTTTACAAAATATGGAGATAACGGAACAGATATAAATCCTATTTCTACATTAAACAAACGACAAGGTGTTCTTTTATTAAAGCAACTAAGATGTCCTAGTCATCTTTATTTAAAAAAACCAACTGCGGACCTTGAAGATGAACATCCACAAAGAGAAGACGAATCTGTTTTAGGAGTCAAATATGACGACATCGATTCTTATTTAGAAGGAAAAAAAATAGATATTTCTAGTAAAGAAATTATTGAAAAATTATATTTAAATACATTGCATAAAAGAAATAAACCAATAATATTTTAACACATAAAATATTTTAATGTAATATCATTTTTTTTTGTTCAATAGAATGAATTTGAACTTTAATAATTTCACTAATTGGATCTTCAGGACAATGTTCTACAAAATAAATTAAATCTGTTAAAGCGACATGATTGCATTCTAACTGTGCATATATTAATCCTCGATCACGAATTTCATATGGATCATTTGGATCGATTTCTAAAAGTACATTAGTTACATTTAATGCTAATTCCATTTTTTTTTCTTCCATTAGAGCAGATTTTAATATATCCAACATTTTTCGAACAACAGTAATAGATTCAGCTTTATATAAATCATTTTCATATAATTCTGCAGTAGGACTAATGTTACCTTTTAACCATACTTCTAATGTATGTTGATCTAATATGTCGCCGTTAAACGGATTAATTAACCATTTTTTCTTATTAATCCAATCTGCTCTTAAAATAAGCTGAGTAGGAAATATAACAGGATTTAATGGTAATTTTAATGCTTGTGCAATATGTAAAAATACAATGCCTAAAGACACTGCTGTACCTTGACGTGTTTTTAGTACATTATCAATCCACAGTGTATCTGAAAGTTTGTAAATGCCACTTGCACCACCAAATTTCCAGTGAATATAGAATAATTCTAATAATTTTTTTAGTTGTCTATTTGGTGTACATTCAGATGAAATATAGGATTCTGCTTCCTTTATTCTAGTTTTTAATTCAGAGATCACAGCATGTGCCGGAAAATCTGATCGAATAACTTGAGAAACAGCAATGATAGATTCAAAAAGCGATATTTTAGAAAAATTGATATTAGAAAAAGATTTCATATGTTCAATAATCGTAATGTTTGTAAAAAATTAAAAGTTTAAATTGCATAAGTGATAATATAATTATATATATATTTTATAGTAATGTATAATATTGTTTTCTTTTATTATGATTACAAGATTGTTGATATTAAGAATTCGTAGAAATATATAAAATTTTATTTATCATTTTTTTTTTCCGATTGTAAGACGATCATTTCCCCCATAATCTTGATAGGATTTTATTTCAAAAAAATTATGTTTTTTAAATAATTTTTGTACTTTTAATTTTTGTTGCCATCCATGTTCTATAAACAATAAACCTTTAGAAAATAAATAAAACTTTGCTTTTTTTATAATAATTTCGATATCTGATAGTCCATTTTTTTTTGATATTAAAGCCATATAAGGTTCAAAAAAAATATCTTTCTTTAAATATTTGATATCTTTTTTACCAATATATGGTGGATTGCTTACAATTACATGAAATTTACTAGTTATATGTGAAAACCAATTACTAAAAAAAAAAGAAACATTTTTTAAATTTAATTTACATGCATTAATTTGAGCTATTTTAAGAGCTTTTTTTGATTTATCAACACCAATAACTCTCCAATGAGAACAAGTATTAGCTAATGATAAAGCGATAGCTCCACATCCAGTACCTAAATCAAGAATTAAAGCATGTCGTTTTTGGATCTTAGATATTACCTGTTCCACTAAAATTTCTGTATCAGGCCTGGGAATAAGAGTATCATATGAAACACTTAAAGATAAAGACCAAAATTCTTTTTCTTTCGTTATATAAGCTAAAGGTTCTCCTAAAGATCTACGATAAACTAAATAATTTAAATATTGATATTTTTGTCTATTTAATTTTATCGTATCAGAAGTCAAAATAAAACTATGAGTACAACCTGATACATATCTTAATAACAATTCAGCTTCATATTTAGGATTATCACACAAAGATAATTTTTCAATAGATTGTTTTAACCAATTTTTAATATTCATAATTTAGATTTTGATAAAGACGAAAGAAAATCCGCTTGATATTCTTGTATAATTGGTTCGATAAGCAATTCTAATTTTCCTTGTAATACTTCATTTAGTTTATATATAGTGAGATTAATTCTATGGTCTGTAATTCTATTTTGAGGAAAATTATATGTTCTATTTCTATCTGATCGTTCACCACTTCCTAATAAAATTTTTCTCATACAAGCATTTTCTTCATGAGTTTTTCGTAATTTTTCTGCGTGCACACGCGCAGATAAAATAGATAAAGCTTTAGCTTTATTTTTATGTTGCGATCGTTCATCTTGACATTCAACAACATGACCAGTAGGAATATGAGTAATTCGAATAGCAGAATCAGTCGTATTGACATGTTGTCCTCCAGCTCCAGAAGAACGAAAAGTATCAATTTTTAAATCAGACATATGAATTTCTTCCATTTCAGTTTTTGGTACGACTGGCATAATAGCAACAGTGCAAGTAGAGGTATGAATTCTACCTTGTGATTCTGTTTCTGGCACTCTTTGTACACGATGACCACCAGATTCAAATTTTAAACGACCACATACACCTTTTCCTGTAATTTTCGCAATTATTTCTTTAAATCCTCCTTTTTCATTCTCACTAGCACTCATTATGTCAACTTTCCAATCACAAGATTCAGCATATTTAGTATACATACGAAATAATTCACTAGAAAAAATTGAAGATTCATCTCCTCCTGTAGCCGCTCTAATTTCAATAAAACAACTGCGTTCGTCATTAGGATCTTGAGGAATTAATAATTTATTAATTTTTCTTTCTAAAATTTTCTTTTTTTTATTATATAAAATTAATTCTTTTTCTGCTAGTTCTTGTATTTCTGTATCTTCACATAAAGAGTAAATATTTTCAATATCAAGTTCTAATTTTTCCCATTTCATAAAACATTTAACCACTTTAGAAAGCTTTAAATATTCTTGAGATAAACTCTTTAAGCTTTCTTGATTAGAGATAATATGTTTTTGAGTAAGTAAAATTTCAATTTCTTTAAAACGATTTCGTAAAGATTTTAATTTATTTAAAATAGAATCATTCATAATTTTTTCCATTTATTAACATATTGTATATAAAAAATATATTTTTTATTTAATAATTCAAAAAAACTGTAAAATTGAAATATCTACATTTATTAAAATTATTATATCATTTTTAATGTTTTTATTGTATTTTTAACAAAAATAACTTGAAATTTATTTTAATAAAAAAATAAATGATTTATACCTGGCCATCTCCCGCAAAAATTAATCGTTTTTTATATATAACTGGCATACGTCCCGATGGATATCATTATATACAAACATTATTTCAATTTCTTGATTACAGTGATACATTAAAAATAATCCCTAATCAAAAAGGTACAATTAAGTTATTTACCAAAAAAAAATCTCTTATTAATATAAAAAATACTATTATTATTGCAGCTAATTTATTAAAAAAAAAAGCATTACTATACAAAAAAACTAACTCTTATAATTTGGGTGCTACAATATTTTTAAATAAAAAAATACCAATTGGTAGCGGACTAGGAGGTGGATCTTCTAATGCTGCAACTGTTTTAATTGTTTTAAACAAGTTATGGAATACACAATTTACCTTAAAAGAACTTGCTTTATTTGGTCTTGAGATAGGGGCAGATGTACCTTTTTTTGTTATGGGAAATACTGCTATAGGTGAAGGAATAGGAGAAATATTATATCCAATTAAAAAAAAAGAAAAATGGTATTTACTTGTATATCCTGATATAAAAATCTTAACAAAAGATGTATTTTCAAGCCCTTGTTTAACAAAAAGAAAATCTAAACAATCTATAAAACAATTACTAAAATTAAATTTTACTAATGATTTAGAGTATATCGTCACAAAAAAATTTACTAAAATAAAAAAATTAATTTTAAAATTATCTAAATATGCACCTTCACGAATAACAGGTACTGGATCCTGTATTTTTTCTGAGTTTCAAAATAAACAATCAGCTAAAAAAGCGTTTTTATTATTACCTAAAAATACAAAAAAAATCATAGTAAAAGGGACGAATATTTCACCATTACACAGTCTCATTTATAAAAGAAAAAATATATCTTATTAATTCGAAAAAATATTTTTTTCATCATTTTGTTATTAAACTTTAAAAATATGATAATAATATAAAAAAATACCGTTCATTTAAAATATATCACAGAAAAATAAGGTTTTTTATGCCTGATATGAAACTGTTTGCAGGAAATTCTATTCCAAAACTAGCGAAATTTATTGCAGATCGATTATATATTAATTTAGGAAATGCTTCTGTAGGTCGATTTAGTGATGGTGAAATTAGTGTTCAAATTAATGAAAATGTAAGAGGCGGAGATGTTTTTATTATTCAATCTACATGTTCGCCTACTAATGACAATATAATGGAGTTAGTTGTGATGATAGATGCTTTAAGACGAGCTTCTGCCGGTAGAATTACTGCAGTAATACCATATTTCGGATATGCTCGTCAAGATCGTCGAGTAAGGTCAGCACGAGTACCAATAACAGCAAAAGTAGTGGCTGATTTTCTATCTAGTATTGGAGTAGATCGAGTATTAACAGTAGATCTTCATGCAGAACAAATACAAGGTTTTTTCGATGTACCTGTAGATAATGTTTTTGGTAGTTTAATTCTTTTAGAAGATATGCTCCAAAGAGAATTAAAAAATCCTATTGTAGTTTCACCTGACATTGGAGGAGTCGTAAGAGCTAGAGCAATTGCCAAACTACTTTATGATACTGATATGGCAATTATAGATAAAAGAAGACCTCGTGCCAATATCTCTCAAATTATGCATATTATTGGAGATGTTGCAAATCGTGATTGCATTTTAGTTGATGATATGATTGACACAGGAGGTACTCTTTGTAAAGCTGCAGAAGCTCTTAAGGAAAGAGGAGCTAAAAGGGTATTTGCTTATGCAACTCATCCTATTTTTTCTGGAAATGCTTCAATAAATTTAAAAACTTCTGTTATTGATGAAGTTGTCGTATGTGATACGATACCGTTATCAACCAATATTGAATTATTACCTAATGTACGTACGTTAACTTTATCAGGAATGCTAGCGGAAGCCATCAGAAGAATTAGTAACGAAGAATCTATTTCAGCAATGTTTGAACATTAAACTTGTGATATTTTATTTTTTACAAAATTTTTTAAATGTTGTTAATACTAAGCACAATATAATTCTTATACTCATATAAGCAATGTGCTTAGTTTTAAACACGATTAAAAAAATCAAATAAATAAATAAAAATTTTAGAAAAAAAAGAAATAAAAATAGAATATTTTACATAATCTTCAAAATTATCTAGATTCATATATTTAAAACAAAATAGAACACAACATACTAATATGACACCACGAAATATTCCAAATAAACCTCCTAAAAAAAAGTTTAAAAAAGAGAGATGATTATTTTTTATTATTTTTGTTAAACAATAATTGAATAGTTGTTTAAAACAAAACAAAACAACGAATGTCATAATAATTAAAATTTTTTTTTAAAAAAAGTATATTGTAAAGAATTTTTATAAAAAGAAATAAAATAATGATAACTATTAAAAAAATAAAAATTAAATAACCAAAACAAAAAGGTAATACATTCTTTATGAAAACCACGATAAAATCCAATCATAAAAGAGATCAAAATAATACAAATTATTATGTAATCAATTATAAACATGTGTTTCCTAAAATTATATGATTTTGTATATTACTTGCTATAATAAATTCCGCAACAGTCACAAAAGAACCAAATACTAAAATAACATCTTCTTTTTTTACTAATTTACGTAACTTTTTATAAGTTTCATCAATACTATTCGAAAAAAATGTATTATTTATAGGCAAAGTGTTTTGTAATTGATCTATAGTTGCAGTTCGAGAGTTTTTTAAAGGAGAGGCATACCAATAATCAATTTTTGTTTTTAAAGGAAAAACAGTTCCTGAAATATCTTTATCTCGAAACATACCTATTACTGCATATATTTTCCCTTTTATAAACATTTCGTCTATTTTTTCTGATAAATATAATGCAGCATCTGGATTGTGAGCCACATCAAGAATAATATTTGGTGAAGAAGAGATAACTTGAAATCTACCTGGTAATTGAACAGTAAGAATTGATTCATTTATAATTTTTTCATTAATTTTAAAATCTGTATAATATATTGCTGATAGAGCAATAGCAACATTGGATAAAGGAGTGTTAACTACAGGTAAATTATATAATTGAACATTTGAATGAATAAAATTCCAACGATAATAGTTTTCTTTCCAAAAATAATAATCAAGATTAATTTTTTTTAATATTGCTTTTTTTTTTGAGCTATTTTATTCATGGAATCTGGAATGTCAGTTTCGCCAATTACAGAAATTATATTTTTTCTAAAAATTCCAGATTTTTCACGTGCAATAAGTGAACGATTTTTACCTAATATCTTAGTATGATCTAATCTTATATTAGTAATGATAGATAAATTAGGATCTACAATATTAGTGGCATCTAATCTCCCTCCTAATCCTACTTCTAATATTATAATATCTAATGAATATCTTTTAAATAAAATCAATGCTGAAAGAGTGATGAATTCAAAATAAGTCAAAATAGTTGTTTTTCTTATATAATCTACTTCTTCGAAAGAAGCTATGTGTTCTTCAGCACTAAGAGTAGCCCCATTGATTCGAACTCTTTCTAAATAACTTATCAGATGAGGTGAAGTATATAGTCCAACTTGGTAACCTGAATCTAAAAATAATTTTTCTAATATTGCACAAGTTGTACCTTTTCCATTCGTTCCAGCTACAGTAAAAACAAAAGATTTAAAATTTAATAAATCTAATTTTTCAGCTATCAATTTTAATTCATTCAAATTAATCTTTTTTTTATTTGATATTTCTAAATACTTTAACCACGCAGATAAAGATTTTTTTTTGTTAATCATATGATTTTTAGTTTTTGTATAAAAATTAAACTTAATGTTTTTATGAATGTTTTTATATGAAAAATAATTTTTAATAAGTTGAATTTAAAAAAAATAGTTAGTTAAATATTAATTTCAAAAATACTAAATTTTTTTAATACAAAAAAATTTTTTATTATTAATATTTTTAATAATTTTAATTAAGTGATCAAATCATAAAATATAAATTTTTTTAGATAGTTCTATCAAAACACTTTTTAAAATGATTAATAAAAATTGAAAATAAAATACTATAAAAAATTTTATTTTTAATAAATATATTGCAAAATATAATAGCATTTTTAGACTAAGAAAGTTCATAAAATTAAATATTTTAAAAGAGTATTTTTTATAAATACTATTGATATTAAAATCGTAACAAATCCTAATAATATAAACATAATAAATATAAATGAATAAATACATCTTATGTATTTAAGAATAACATTTTTAAAAGTATAAAAAGGATTTGATATAATTAATTAAAGGATTTGGATAAATACCAAATATTAACAATACAATACCTGAACAAAATATTACTAATTTTGAAGGATTATACAAGTAATTATTAGATATTTTTAAATTGTTTTCTAACATTGTTTTTGATGGATATACATATAAGGTGATAATAAATCTCAAATAACAATAAAAACCTAACAAAGTACTTATTAAAAAAGAAATACCCACTATCCACAAATGTTCTTTTACAATAATTGATAAAATATAAAATTTTCCAATAAATCCTAAGGTCATTGGAAAACCAGATAAAGAAAGCAAAACAAGTGTCAATATACTTGATAAAATTGGTTGATTCCAAAAGAAACCTGTATATGAAGATATTAAATTAGCTTGATTGTTTTTATGGTAATTAGTAATTAAATTAATTACACCAAAATATGCTATATTGCTAAAACAATAACCACATAGATATATAGAACTCGCCTCTAAAGATAATAAGTAATTATCTTTTGATGCTAATAAAACTATAAATAAATAACCTATCTGTGAAATTGAAGAATATCCAAAAAATCTTTTAATATTGTTTTGGAAAAGCGCCATTAAATTTCCAACTAACATAGAACAAACAATAATGAATAACAATATATTATAAAATATATTATCATTTAAACTAGAAATTTTAGATAAAAAATGCAATAAAACACAAAAAGTAGAAATTTTTCCAACGGTTGAGAAAAACGACAATACTACTGAAGAAGTTCCTTGATAAACATCAGGAGTCCATAAATGAAACGGTACAATTGACAATTTAAAAAACAAAGACATTAATATCATTACAACACCGAAAAAAAGAATTAATCTTTCATTTAAAGATATAACATTCAATGTTTCATTAATAGATATCAAACTTAAATTTCCAGAAATAGAATAAACCCATGCAATACCAAATAATAAAAAACTAGATGCAACACTAGATAAAATTACATATTTAAATACAGCTTCTAAAGAGTTTTTTTTATTATTAAAATAAGCAATTAAACCAAATATTGGTATCGAGGTAACTTCAATGTTAATAAACAAAGAAGCCATGTGATTAGAAACTACTGACAGTATAGCCCCTAATGTTGAAATTAATATTAATAAATAAAATTCTTCTTTATTATACGGATATTTAATTAAAGACGGATAGGCAAAAATACATGTGCTAATACTACAAATAAGAATCATTCCTATATAAAAAATAGAATATTTATCAATACGAAACAAATTAACTACATCTATAGGAACTGTTTTAATTAAAAAAAATAATGAAAAAAACACAAGTGTAAAACTAATTATAACAAATATAGAAGTAAAAAAATGATTTCTATTATAAGAAATAGAAAGTATAACGATTGCTAAAGTAGAAATAATAATAAAAAAAGGTAAGAATACGATTAATTGTTCTAAATTTATCATCATTACTCATTATAACCTTATTTTTAGGATAGAAGTGTTATTTTTTTTGAATACTATGTATAAAACTATATGAAATATTTATAATTTTTTGCGGATTCGTTCCCAAAAAAATTAACATAAGAACCAACGCTAACATTATCGATAATTCTTGTTTAGTTGTAAAATCAACAGTTAATTTTTTTTTATCAGAACCATAAAAAATTCTTTGAATCATACTTAAGGAGTAAATAGAAGAAAAAACAATACCTATGACTGCAAATATACATATATATGGAAAATTAGAAAATATTCCAGATAAAATTAGAAATTCACCAATAAAATTCCCTGTTCCAGGAATTCCTAGATTTGCTAAAGAAAAAAATAAAGCAAAACCAGGTATCCAATAAACAAACGACCATATACCACTCATTTGAGAAATATCTTGAGTTTTTATACGTTTATAAAGTTGACCAGATAAAATACATAAAGCTGTAGTAGATACACTATTTGATAATATCTGAATTATTACTCCTTGAAGTGCAATTGCACTATTACTATAAATACCAATTAAAATCAATCCCATATGAGAAATAGATGAATACGCAATTAGTTTTTTCAAGTTACTTTGAGAAAAAGCAAGAAAAGCTCCATAAAACATACTAATCAGACCTAAAAACATGGCTATAGAAGTAAATATTTCTGTTGAATAAGGGAAAAGTACTAAATTATATCTCAAAATAGCATAAGGAGCAGTTTTTAATAACAAACCTATAATTTCTACTGAACCACAATATGTAGATTTAGAATGAACATTAGGTAACCAACTATGAAATGGGACAATAGGCATTTTTATTGCAAACGCTATAAAAAAACCCAACATAACTAAGTATTCTATATGTTTATTAATTGATTGTGTCAGTAATATATTATAATTAAAAGTCAAAACATGAGTATTTTCATAATAAGTAAAAACTAATAACAAAATAGATGCAAGTAATATTAAACCAGAAATTTGTCCATATATAAAAAACTTATTTTCTGTGAAATGCTTTTTGTCTCTTTGAGGTGCATTACCCCATAAAGATATTAAAAAATACATGGGAATTAAAACTATTTCCCAAAAAAAGAAAAACAAAAAAAGATCAATAGCAATAAAAATCCCAATAGTTGCAGTTAAAACTAGCATAAAATTAAAATAAAAAAATCCTTGGTGATTTTTTATTTCATTCCATGAACATAAAATAGCAATGAAAGATAAAATGCAAGAAAAAATTAACATTACAATAGAAAAACCGTCAATTGCAATATTAAATTCAATACCTAATGTCGGTATCCAAGGTATTTGAAATTCAGAACTCCAATTATGAAAATTAGAATTTTCAATAAAAAAATAATGTTTTTGTAAAAAAATCTGAATAGCAACTAATAAAGTTAATAATATTCCACTCAAAGCAATCCAACGCGGTATATTCTTATGTAATTTATAAGAAAAAAAAGCAAATAAACTACTAAAAAATGGAATTATAATTAATAAAGAAAGTAACATTACACGTATTTTCCTATTATCTACTATAAGTATTGAATAAATGAAACTGATTATTATTTATCATAAAAAAATAAAGTTTATTTAAAAATAAAACCAATAAATTAAAATCAACATAAATATTGAATTAATACCTAATATCATTGAAACTATATAAAACCTTAAATAACCACTGCTACTTTTTAATAAATAAAAGTTTAAAATATATGTTATTTTGATAAAAAAATAAGAAACTCGACCTATAGGATCACAAGATAATATTTTTGAAATACGCAAATACAAATTTACAACAGATAAATTGTACAACCAATCAAAATAATACCCTTCTAATAAACAACTATGTATGTTATTTAAATATTTAATTTTACATAAACGATCAATAAAACCCGGATTTTTAATCCAAAAATAATAGGATAAATATATTCCAGCAAGAGACAATAGACTACATATAATTTCTAATATAAATTTATCATCTGTCGAAATATTAAATAATGGAAACACATGAAAAAATGAAGGACATATGTAGGTTCCAAAAAATGTAGAAAAAAATAAAAGAATTAATAAAGGTGCATTATGTGAAAATCCTTTATAAAGAGTAACTTGATTATAACTAGGTCCATGAAAAATTACAAAAATCATTCTAAATGTGTATAAAGCAGTTAGAAAGGAACAAAATAAAGAAATTAAAAATAAATTATTATATCCACTTTTTAAAACATGAAATAAGATATCTCCTTTACTATAAAATCCAGAGGTAACTAAAGGCACAGAACTTAAAGATGCGCCTCCTACTATAAAACTAAAATACAAAAAAGGAAATTTTTTTCGCAAGCCACCTAATTTAAAAATATTTTTTTCATTACATGATAAAATTAATGATCCTGCGGATAAAAACAATAATGCTTTAAACACTGCATGCATGATCAAATGTGTAATAGCTGCACCCCAAGCTTTAACTCCTAAAGCTAAAAACATGTAACCTATTTGACTCATCGTAGAATAAGCTAAAATACGTTTCAAATCATTTTGACATAAAGCGGAAAAGCTAGAAACTAATATAGTTAACGTTCCGATAAAACTCATCCAATATAATATATTTGGAGCTAATAAAAATAAAAAATGTGTTCGTGCTATTAAATAGACTCCAGCAGTTACCATAGTAGCCGCATGTATTAAAGCTGAAACAGGAGTCGGACCAACCATTGCATCTGATAACCAAGTATGCAATGGAATTTGCGCAGATTTACCAATCACACCTATTAATAAAAAAACAGCAATGCAATTTAAATTATAACCGTTTTCTATCTGTAAAAACGTTGATAAGAATTTAATTTCTTGAAAATTAAAAGTACCGTATTCTTGATATACTAAAAATATTCCAATTATTAAAAAAATATCAGAAATACGAGTTAAAATAAAAGCTTTTAAAGCACAATAATTATTGTAAGTTTTAGTATAATAAAATCCAATTAATAAATAAGAACAGACACTAACACCTTCCCATCCTAAATACATTAATAAAAAATTATCAGCTAACACTAATACTGACATACTAGCTATAAATAGATTTGTATAAGCAAAAAAACGTGAATAACCTTCTTTGTTTTTCATATACCAAGAAGAAAAAATATGTATTAAAAAACCAATACCTGTAATCATAAGTAACATATTTAAAGATAATTCATCTAAAAAAATGCTAAAATCGATTTTAAATTCATCAATAGAGACCCAATTATATAATTTTTGAGTAAAATTATGATTAATATTTTTAATCAGATTCTTTCCATAAAACACAGTAATAAAAAATGATATAAATACTGAAGATATAGCTATACAAGAAGTCTTTCTGTTAGAAATTCTACCTTGTGAACAGGATAACAATAAAAACCCAATTAACGGGGAAAGTATTATTAATAAAATAATGTTCATCCACGCATCTCACTTAAAATATCAATATTTAATATTTTTTGACGTCTATAAAATTGAAGCAATAATGCTAGTGCTATACTAGCCTCTGATGCAGCTAATGTAATAGCAAATATATACATTATTTGACCATCTGATTGTTGCCAGTAATTTCCTACAAAAACTAATGCTAATGCAACAGCATTTATCATTATTTCTAAACTAATTAATATAAAGAATATGTTACGTCTAATCATCAAAGATGTTAAACCTAAAACAAATAATACTAATGATAGAAATAATCCGTGAAATAAAGAAATCATGCATTATCATTCCTTCAAAATTAATTAATAATATTTTTACTTAATATGTTTTTTTTTACCACTTATATGAAACACTACAATTAAAGCAGCAAGTAAAAGAAGCGAAGAGACCTCAACTAATAACACATAAGGACCAAATAAACTAATACCTACTATTTTTGCATCAATCACCAATCTTTCTATTTTTTGATTTTTTAAAGAAAATATTGCATAACTCATTAATAAAAAGAATGTCAACGATAAAATACCAGATAAGATCCAAAAAATTGGGGTAAAAATTTTTTTTGATTTGATATTATGTTCATTTTCAAAATTAAGAGTCATAATCACAAACACAAATAAAACTATAATAGCCCCCGCGTAAATAATAACTTCTAAAGCTCCGGCAAATAATGCTCCAATCGAAAAAAAAATACCAGATATAGATAAAAGAGATATAATCAAATAAAATAAAGAATATACTGCATTTTTTTGAATTATTGTGAAAAAAGTAGACATTATAGCTATAAACGAACATATATAAAAACCATATTCCATAAAAAATTTCCCTATGGTAATAAATTCTTTACATCAACAGGTTCAGATTCAGAATGTAATTTATTTATTTCTTTATCTTTTATAGACACACCACAAAACTTATAAAAGTTATAATCTGGATATTTACCTGGACCTGAAATTAATAAATCTTTTTTTTCATATATCAAATCTTTTCTTTTAAAATCAGATAATTCAAAATCAGTAGTTAACTGAATAGCTGCTGTAGGACATGCTTCTTCACATAAACCACAAAATATACATCGAGAAAAATTGATTCTAAAAAATTCTGGATACCAACGACCATCTATTTTTTCAGATTTTTGTAAAGAAATACAATCTACTGGACATACTGCAGCACATAGATTACAAGCAACACAACGTTCCTTTCCATCTGTATTTCGAGTTAATATAATACGTCCTCTGTAACGAGGAGAAAGAGATACTTTTTTTTCAGGATATAATCTAGTTTCAGATCTAGAAAAAATATTCAAACCAATCATTAAAATACTTCTTATCTGAGTGAAAAATCCAAAAATAATATTTTTTAATGTCATAAATAAAAAATTCTCTTAAAAAATTATAATAATATAAAAAAAGCAGTTAATAACAAATTTAATAACGTTAACGGCAAACAAAATTTCCATCCAAATGACAACATTTGATCATATCTTGGTCTCGGCAAAGACGCTCGTATTAAAATAAAAATAAAAATAAACAATACTGTTTTTAAAAACAACCATATATAACTATCAACCCAAGGTCCAAACCAACCCCCAAAAAATATTGTCACTATTAATAATGAAATCACAATAATAGAAATATATTCTCCAATAAAAAATAAACCAAATTTCATTCCAGAATATTCAATATGATAACCATCCGCTAATTCTTGTTCAGATTCTGGCTGATCAAACGGATGTCGATGACATACAGCCAATCCTGCTATAAAAAAATTTAAAAAACCAAAAAACTGTGGAAATACATTCCACATATTTTTTTGATAATTAATGATATCTAAAATTTTAAAAGATCCTGATTGTGCTACTACACCCATTAAAGATAAACCCAAAAATACTTCATAACTTAAAGTTTGAACACAAGCACGCATTGCACCTAATAAAGAATATTTATTATTACTAGACCAACCAGCAAACAATACAGAATAAACAGATAAACTAGCCATCATCAAAAAAAACAAAATACCTATGTTTAAATCAATGATAATTAAATTAGACGTAAACGGAATAATTGGAACAACGAACAATAAAGCAACAAAAGAAATGATTGGCGATAAATTAAAAATAAATTTTCTACTAAAGGGAGGGGTCCAATCTTCTTTAAATAAAATTTTAATCATATCAGCGAAAAGTTGTAAACTACCCATCCAACCTACTCGATTAGGACCATGTCTATTTTGAAAGAAACCTAATAGTCTACGTTCAATAATACTTAACATAGCTGCAGAAAATATTACTAAAAACAAAATACAAATAACTTTTGAAAAACAAAAAAATATTTCAAATACATTTGTTTTAAACGAAATCATTTAATAAATTCCTGTTACAATTGAACTTTTTGACCAATAAGAGAAATAGGAAAACTTTTTCTTCCTACAGGTAAGCCGATCTGTTTTGAAGATAAATGCTTAGAAATCCGTATCTTTAAACGATAATTTTGTTTTAAACAATGAAATTGTAATGTTGAATCTTTATTCAAACCTAATTTAATACTATCTACTAAACTAATTAAGGCATATGCTTCAGGAATATTTTCCTGTATAATCAATGAATATTGAGTTAATTCTTCATTTCCATAAATATGATAATAAGGAATTATATACCAATATTTTTCTTTCATAAAATTTTTTAGGATTGGAATAAAGGAAAAATTTTTTATTATTTTATTTTTTTTAAACAGATGTGTTCCTGAATTACCAGATATTAGAGACTTTCCTATTTTGTCTTGAAACTTATTCCACGCTTGAGGTGAATTCCATCCAGGAAACCAAGCAAATGGGATATGAGATATACATTTGTGAGGTTGATTATATCCTTCCATAGAAAAAGAAAACATAGTGTTGATATCTTTAGGTTGTTCAGGTTCATGAATATTAATATCGGCACGTAAAGCAGTTCTTCCACTAGACCTATTAGGAGAACGAGAAATTTTTTGACCATGAATGCGAAAATTAGCATTTTTTTCATTGTTTTTAATTTTTTTAAAAATTGGATATTTTTCAATACATGCATTTATCACATCATCTAAATTAAACCAAGATATTTCTGTCTTATTTATCTTTGATTTAATATAATGTAACCATTTCCAACTTTCATGAAGACAATTTCTGTTATCATAGAACATAGGATCATACACTTGAAAAAATCTTTGTGCTCTTGCTTCAAAGTTTACTATAGTTCCAGAAGTTTCTGTAAAGTTAGTTGCCGGTAATTTTAATCCAGATTTTTCATAAGTCTCAGTATGCTGATGATCTATTGTAATTATTTTTTTTTTGTTCTTGAACACAAAATCACAATCATATTTAGATAAAAAACGATATATATCGTACTCCATAAAAATCACTGCATCTACTTTCTTTTCTTTGAACTGTTTTAAGACAGTATCTATAGAGATACCTCCAATTAAACTTAGCCCTAAAGAATTACAAGAAGATGTTAAAAAAGCTAAACCAACATGATGATTAATATTTCGTGTTTTAATAGACGTAGCGATATTTATCGCAGATTTTATAATAGAACTACTAAAAGAATGCGAACCAGAAATAATTAATGCTTTTTTTGACGAAAGTAATCTATTTGCAATAGTTGAAACTTTTTCTTTTAAAACAACACTTAAATTTGATAATTTTGGTAACTTTTCATCTAACTCACACGCAATAGCATATGAAAAATTCACTTGTTCATGAATCGATGCAAAATAAGACCATTCAGCAACATCATCTAATTTAGTTTCATGAGTATGAATAATATATAAAGAATTTTTATGATGTTCTACAATTTGCGAAATAGGAGTACTATTCCATTTAGGAATCTGATGTAAATTTGCCATATCATGTGCTTTTTTTTTCATTGCTTGACGTATTGCAAGCGCAACTCGAGGGGATGTTTGTGTTAAATCTTCTCCTAAAACTAAAATTACATCATAGCTTTCAATTTCTTTTAAATTAGGACTATATAAACCACTATTTTTCAAACAATCTAAAATTATTGTAATGCATTTTTCTTCTTTTTTCGTCATTCCATGAGAAAAATTTGATTTTCCCACTAATTCTTGTAATGCGAAATTATTTTCTATACTTGATCTAGAAGATCCCACTCCAATTACACGACTATATTTTTCAAAAAACAAAGCACCTAATTCTATTGCTTCTTGAAAATTTAATATCATAGAATTATCACTGTTTACATAAACGGGTTTTTTTGGACGTTTGCTTAAACTAGTATGAGAATAACCAAATCTACCGAGATCACAAATTAAATAATGATTGATATTTTGATGATATCTATTTTCTATTCGACGAATTTCACCATAACGTTCTCCAATGCTAATATTACAACCAACGCTACAATTGTGACAAATGCCTGGAGCATATTGCATATCCCATTTACGATTATATTTTTTAGAATGAGTGTTATCTGTAAAAACTCCAGTAGGACATAACTCTATTAAATTCCCTGAATGTTCATTCTCTAAACCCCCATTTTCTATACGACCGAAATAGAGGTTATTATTACAACCATACACACCAAAATCCGTTCCATCCGCATAATCATTATAATATCTAACACAACGATAACAAGCAATACACCTATTCATTTCATGCTTAATAAACGATCCTAAATATTGATTTTTATATGTTCTTTTTTTAAACCTAAAATTACGAACATTATGTTTTGTCATTACAGCCATATCTTGTAAGTGACAATGACCACCTTCTTCACATATCGGGCAATCATGTGGATGATTAGTTAATAAAAGTTCTATTATAGAACTTCTAAAAGTTTTTGATTCTATATCATTAACAGAAATTATCATTCCATCTATTACAGGAGTCATACACGACATAATCAATCGACCTTTACAATCTTCAAAATCATTATATTGTGTTACAGCACATTGACGACAGGCTCCTAAACTTCCCATTAAAGGGTGCCAACAAAAATAGGGAATATCAATACCTACTGATAAACACGCTTGAAGTAAATTTTCTGATTCATCAACATCATATGTTTTACTATCTACATAAATTCTAGCCATAAGAGAATAATTCCAAAACTGATATTTAAAGAAAATTTTCTTAAAATAATTTTATACAAATTAAATAAAAAAATACTGATTTTTTAAAATGTTGATTATTAATGTTAAAGAACATTAGACTGTATTCCTGGAATTTTTTTATTAAACTGTACATTTTTCATATTAATTCCAGCTTCAAATTCAGAACGAAAATATTTTATAGCACTTTGTAAAGGTTCGATTGCTCCAGGTGCATGAGCGCAAAATGTTTTTCCTGGACCCAAATTTTTACATAATCGTTCTAAAATATTTACATCATTTTTATATCCTTCAGATTTTTTTAAACTTTTTAGTATCTTCACAATCCATGGTAATCCATCTCTACAAGGAGTACATAAACCACATGATTCACGAGAAAAAAACTTTTCTAAATTATATACCAATGAAACCATATTAGTTTTATTGTCTACGGCCATACAAAGAGCTGTCCCTAAACGACTACCTGCTTTACTAATATTTTGAAAATCCATTGGTAAATCTAAATGTTTGTCAATTAAAAAATCCGTACTGGCACCTCCAGGTTGCCAAGCTTTTAAAAAAAATCCATTCTGCATGCCACCAGCATATTTTTCTAATATTTCACGTGCACTTATGCCAAAAGGTAATTCCCAAACACCAGGGTTTTTTACTTTTCCTGAAAAACCCATTAATTTAGTTCCACTATCAATACTTTTAGATAAACTTTTATACCAATTAACACCATACAATAAAATCGCTGGAATATTAGATAATGTTTCAACATTGTTTACACAAGTAGGTTTTCCCCATAAACCAAATACGGCTGGAAATGGAGGTTTAGATCGAGGATTAGCTCTGCGACCTTCTAATGAATTAATTAAAGCAGTTTCTTCTCCACAAATATATCGACCTGCTCCAGTATGTAAAACTAATTCAATATTGAATGCACTTCCTAAAATATTATTACCAAGATAACCAAAAGTTTTTGCTTCTTCTATAGCAGTTTTTAAAATATTTTCAGCAGAAATATATTCTCCTCTTAAAAAAATATAAGCACGAGAAACATTTAATGCATATGAAGATAATATTATTCCTTCAATTAATTGATGAGGAAGTTTTTCCATCAACAATCTATCTTTGTAAGTACCTGGTTCCATTTCATCTGCATTACATATTAAATAACGATGATCTGAAGAAAATGTATTTTTAAACATTAAACTCCACTTTAAACCAGTAGAAAAACCTGCTCCTCCTCTTCCTTTTAAACCTGATTCTTGTATTGTCTGAATAACTTCTTTAGAAGACATATTTTTTAATACTTTTTTTAAAGATGCATAACCATTTTTTTTGCAATATTCTTTTATCCAAATAGTTTTTTGATCATGTCTTAATCGCCAAGTTAAGGGGTGTGTTTCAGCAGAACGAATAGTTTGATTCATTTGTATAATTCCAATAAATGTTTAATAGATTCAGCATTTAAGAAAGAGTATGTGTCTTCATTAATCATAAGAGTTGGAGCTTTATCACAGTTTCCTAAACAACAAACTGGTAATAAAGTAAACCGATTATCTTTACTTGTTTCTCCAGTTTTTATTTTTAAAGAATTTTCTAATGTTGTTTTTATAATTTCATAACCTGTTAAAAAACAAACAACACTATCACAATAACGAATGATATTACGACCTACAGGTTGGCGAAAAATTTGACTATAAAAAGTAGCAATCCCTTCGATTTCACTAGGATTCATTTGAAGTATTTCAGAAATGGCATAAATCGCTTGATCAGAAACCCATCCTCTTTTTTTTTGAACAATTTTTAATGCTTCTATAGAAATAGCTCTATAATTTTCATAATATTTTTTTTGACTTTCTATTTCTTGTACTTCTTCTTTAGTTAGTTGAAATTTTATACTAATTTTCCGAAATTTACTTTTTTTTTATACATAATTATCTATCCACGTCAGACATAACAAAATCTATACTACCTAAATATGCAATTAGATCTGATATTAAACTTCCACGAATTACTGAAGGTATTTGTTGTAAATGTGGAAAACTAGGTGTACGTATTCTTGTACGATAACTCATCGTACCACCATCACTAATTAAATAATAACTATTAATTCCCTTCGTTGCTTCAATCATTTGAAAACTTTCATTTTTTGGAATAACTGGTCCCCAAGAAACCTGTAAAAAATGATTGATCATAGTATCTATATTTTGCAAAACAGATAGCTTATCAGGTGGTGTGGTTAAAGGATGTTCAGCTTTAAATGGACCTTCTGGCATATTATTCAAACATTGTCTTAAAATAATAAGACTTTGATAGATTTCTTCTACTTTAATCATTACTCTTGAATAACAATCACTAATACCTTTTCCTATCGGAACATCAAACTCATAGTTTTGATATCCAGAATATGGTCGCCATTTTCGCACATCAAAATCTAATCCTGTAGCACGTAATCCTGCTCCTGTCACACCCCATTTCAAAGCTTCTGTTTTATTATATTCAGCAATTCCTTTAGAACGATTGATTAAAATACTATTTTGTAACGAAATTTTGATATAATACTTTAATCTTTTTGGCATCCAATGAAGAAATTCTTTTAATAAAATATTCCAACCATTTGGTAAATCATTAGCAACTCCTCCAATACGAAACCAAGCAGGATGCATACGAGCACCTGTAATTGCTTCAATTAAATCATATATTTTTTGACGATCAGTAAACGCAAAAAAAACAGGTGTCATACAACCAACATCTTGGATAAATGTAGAAATATATAGTAAATGACTATTTATTCGAAATAATTCTGACATCATTACTCGTATCACTTCAACTTTTTCTGGAACTATAATATTAGCTAATTTTTCGACAGCTAATACATAAGGCATTTCATTTACACAGCCTCCAAGATACTCAATTCGATCAGTATAAGGAATATAACTATGCCATGATTGACGCTCTGCCATTTTTTCAGCTCCACGATGATGATATCCAATATCTGGTACACAATCTACAATATGTTCACCATCTAGTTGTAAAACAATTCTAAAAGCCCCATGAGCAGAAGGATGATTAGGACCTAAATTTAAAAACATAAACTCTACGTTATTGTGTTTACGTTTCATTCCCCATAATTCAGGATTAAACTTCAATCCTTCCATTTCAAAATCTTCTTTTTTTTCATTTAAAAAATACGGTTCATATTCAGTTGCTCTTGCGGAATAATTTTTTCTTAATGGATGTCCTATCCACGTACTTGGCATAATAATGCGAGTTAAATTAGGATGTTTATCAAAAACAATACCAAACATATCCCATGTTTCACGTTCATACCAATTAGCATTTGGAAATAAATTAGTAAATGTCGGTAAAATTAAATCTTGTTCTAGTAATGGAACTTTTAACATAACATCAGAATTTCGTTCAATAGATATTAAATGATAAAAAACAGAAAAATCTGCAGGGGGTAAATTTTCTCGATTTAATCGCAAACGCTCATCAATACCATGTAAATCATAAAGCATAGTATAAGGTTTAGATAAATTATATAAAAATTCACCTATTTTTAATAAAAATATTTTATCAATCCATAATATAGGAAAACCAGTGATAGTGATTTGTTCAATAAAACATTGCTGACCAAATGCACGAAATAAATTTTTTACTATTGAATCATTTGAACTGTTTTTGAAAACATTTTTAAATAAAAATTTTTTTTCTTTTCGATTTAAATTTATCATATATTGCTCGTTACTCTTATCTTAACAAGATCAAGTATATCATGAAATATTTTCAGAAGTAGGAAGGTTAATTACATTAATTCTTTTATTTCTTCTTTTTTCTTTTTCAGAAACCATTTTTTTATTATATATACCTTGTTCTCCAATAATCCAAGATAACGGCCTTCTTTCTTCTTTAATTAATTTTTGTAATAACATTAAACCTTGAATATACGCTTCAGGACGAGGTGGACAACCAGGAATATAAATATCTACGGGTAAAAATTTATCTACACCTTGCACAACAGAATAAATATCATACATTCCACCCGAATTAGCACAAGATCCCATAGAAATAACCCATTTTGGCTCTAACATTTGATCATATAATCTTTGAATCACAGGTGCCATTTTGATAAATGGTGTACCAGCAATCACCATAACATCAGCTTGTCTTGGAGAAGCTCTTAATACTTCAGATCCAAAACGAGCAACATCATGAACAGAAGTAAAAGCAGATACCATTTCAACATAACAGCATGACAGTCCAAAATTATAAGGCCATAAAGAATTCTTTCTTCCCCAATTAACTATTGTATGTATCAATTGAGTGATTTTACCCATAAATATATTTTTTTTAATATATTGCTTTACAGGATCTTCGACAGAAGTAGTATTTTTTCTAGGAAAATTGACGTTGCGTTTATGATTTTCTGCTCTAGTTAAAGTATAATTCATTTTTCTCTCGTTTAAATGTTAAATATGTAAATTTTTTAAGATATCCAATTTAGTGCTTTTGTACGAATTAAATAAATTAATCCTAATATAATAGACATTATAAACATAAAAGCTTCTTCAAATCCAACCCATCCAGACTCAGTAATACTGACAGACCATGCATATAAATATAATGCCTCAACATCAAAAATAACAAAAAAAATCGCAATTAAATGAAATTTTGCAGAGCAATGAAGAAAAGTATTTCCTATAGAAGAAATACCTGATTCAAAAGGTGTGTTCTTATATCTAGATGTAGATCTACCACCTAACATATAACTTAATAGAAGCATAAAAAAACAAAATCCAAAAGAGAACATTATAAAAATAAAAAAAGATAAATATTCCATTGTGATTTCCATGTTTTTTATAGAAAAAGTTTTTATTATAATTATAAGTAAAGTATACAATAAAAAAATATTATAATATGAAATATATTAATAAAAATATGATTTTTAATAAATAAAAAATTCCAAAACAGTTCATATTTTATTATAAAAAACTTTAGTTTTTTTTAACCTAAACCCTTGATGGCAGAAAAAGAGACCCCATTTAATAATCATTCAACTTTAAAGCTAACATGCAATAAAAATACTATTTTATTAGTTTATTAAAAGCCAAAAAAATGGTTGCATAAAGGTTGAAAACCCAATTTATCAAGCTATTATAGGAGAAATTTTCATGGGTAAAATTATTGGTATTGACTTGGGAACAACCAACTCTTGTGTTGCCATTATGGATGGCAACAAACCTCGTGTTTTAGAAAATGCAGAAGGTGACCGTACAACACCTTCAATCATTGCATATACTCAAGAGGGAGAAGTTTTAGTCGGACAACCAGCTAAACGTCAAGCTATTACAAATCCAAAAAATACATTATTTGCAATAAAACGTTTAATTGGTAGAAAATTTCAAGATGATGAAGTTCAACGTGATATAAAAATAATGCCGTATAAAATTATCAATTCTGATAACGGTGATGCATGGATTAATATAAAAAAAGAAAAAATAGCTCCTCCTCAAATTTCAGCAGAAGTTTTAAAAAAAATGAAAAAAACTGCAGAAGACTACTTAGGAGAGAAAATAACAGAAGCAGTCATAACAGTTCCTGCTTATTTTAATGATGCTCAACGTCAAGCTACTAAAGATGCAGGAAGAATAGCAGGATTAGAAGTAAAAAGAATTATTAATGAGCCTACAGCTGCTGCACTCGCTTACGGTTTAGATAAAGGGCAAGGAAATAGAACAATTGCTGTTTATGATTTAGGCGGTGGGACGTTTGATATATCTATTATTGAAATTGATGACGTTGACAAAGAAAAAACGTTCGAAGTCCTTGCGACAAATGGAGATACTCATCTTGGAGGCGAAGATTTTGATAGTAGATTAATTAATTACCTAGTCACAGAATTTAAAAAAGAACAAGGTATAGATTTAAGGAATGATCCTTTAGCTATGCAACGGTTAAAAGAATCTGCAGAAAAAGCAAAAATAGAACTATCATCTGCACAACAAACAGATGTCAATCTCCCATATATTACAGCAGACTCTAACGGTCCTAAACATTTAAATATTAAAGTTACTAGATCAAAATTAGAATCTTTAGTAGAAGATTTAATAATACGTTCTATTGAACCAGTAAAGGTTGCGTTAAAAGATGCAGGACTTTCAATTTCAGACGTGAATGATGTAATCTTAGTAGGTGGTCAAACAAGAATGCCAATGGTTCAAACCAAAGTCGCAAATTTTTTTGGAAAAGAACCTAGAAAAGATGTAAATCCAGATGAAGCTGTTGCAGTAGGTGCTGCTGTTCAAGGGGGTGTGCTATCTGGAGAGGTTAAAGATGTTTTATTACTTGATGTCACTCCATTATCATTAGGTATTGAAACAATGGGTGGGATAATGACTCCACTTATAAAGAAAAATACTACTATTCCTACTAAACATAGTCAAGTTTTTTCAACAGCAGAGGATAATCAATCAGCAGTAACCATACACGTATTACAAGGTGAGCGTAAAAAATCATTAGATAATAAATCGTTAGGACAATTTAATTTAGATGGAATTGAACCAGCACCTAGAGGAACAGCACAAATTGAAGTAACATTTGATATCGATTCTGATGGAATATTACATGTTTCTGCAAAAGATAAAAAAACAGGAAAAGAACAAAAAATTACCATTAAAGCATCTTCTGGGCTGAAAGAAGAAGAAATTAAAAAAATGATAGATGATGCTGAAGCTAATTCTGAAGCTGATCAAAAATTCGAAGAATTAATTCAAACAAGAAATCACGCTGATCAATTAATTCATACTACAAAAAAACAATTAGATAAAAATAAAAATATCCTTGAAGAAAAAGATAAAAATGAAATTAAATGTGCTTTAGATGATTTAGAAAAATCATTAAAAGGAGAAAATAAATCTGACATTGAAGAAAAAATACAAATTCTTTTAAAAAAATCATCAAAGCTAAACGAAATAAATCAAAAAAAATCTGAAGAAAATTCACATAATAAAAACAACCCATCTAACAAAAAAGACGAAAATGTCGTAGATGCTGAATTTGAAGAAATCAAAGATCCTAAAAAATAAAACATAGGGATAATTATAATAGAATTTAAACTAGCACGGGCGTAGAAAATTCCTCTACGCCCGTGCATTATTTTAAACTCAAACAGAGCAAGCAAGAATGGCAAAAAAAGACTATTATGAAGTTTTAGGAATTTCAAGATCTGCGGAAGAACGTGAAATTAAAAAAGCATACAAAAAATTAGCAATGAAATATCATCCTGATCGTAATCAGGGAGATAAAACTGCAGAAAATAAATTTAAGGAAGTAAAAGAAGCATATGAAATATTAATCAACGAAGAAAAAAGAACTGCATATGATCAATATGGACATTCTGCTTTCGATCATAATAATGCTGGAAATAGTACATATAGTACATTTACTAGCTCTTCAGATTTTGGAGATATTTTTGGAGATGTTTTTGGAGATATATTTGGAGGAAACAGAAATCAAAGAGCTAAAAAAGGATCTGATTTATGTTATAATATGGAAATTTTATTAGAAGAAGCAGTCAAAGGAACAAAAAAAGAAATTCGTATTCCCACTTTACAAACTTGCAAAATATGTTATGGAAGTGGATCTAGAATTGGCACAAAACCTCGATCATGTCATACATGCCATGGAAAAGGTCAAATACATATTAGAAAAGGATTTTTTACTGTACAACAATCTTGTACTACATGTTATGGAAAGGGAAAAATAATTCAAGATCCTTGTCGTTCATGTCATGGACAAGGAAGAGTGGAAACATATAAAACATTACTTGTAAAAATTCCACCTGGAATCGATACCAATGATCGAATTCGTTTAAATAAAGAAGGAGAATCTGGTATCAATGGTGCAGAACCAGGTGATCTTTATGTTCAAATTACAGTTAAAAAGCATCCTATTTTTGAAAGAGAGGAAAATAATTTATACTGTGAAGTACCAATAAATTTTAGCATGGCCGCTTTAGGCGGAGAGATAGAAGTCCCTACTTTAGACGGAAGAGTTAAATTAAAGATTCCATCTGAAACACAATCAGGAAAACTCTTTCGTATTAAAGGAAGAGGAGTGCAATCTGTACAAAATAGAAACAAAGGTGATTTGTTATGTCGAGTTGTAGTAGAAACACCCGTTAATCTGAATGCAAAACAAAAAAATCTTTTATTTGAGTTAGGAACAAGTTTCAATGGTTTTCGTGGTGAAAAAAATAGTCCACGTTCAAAAAGATTTTTTGATGGAGTAAAAAGATTTTTTGATGATTTAACAAAATAAAACTTGTTATTAAAGTTAAAGTATTGCTTCTTAAAATACAATTAGAGGCAATACTATCGAAATACTTAACTTTAACGCATTTTAGAAATCTGTAAGTATAAAGTAGATTTATAACGTGCAGCTTTGTTTTTATGTATTAAACCCTTATTCACGTGGGAATCTACAATAGGCTGCATTTTTTTAAATGCTTTCTGAGCTATTTCTTTTTGTCCTGAGATAATAGCTAATCGTACTTTTTTGATATAAGTACGAATCATTGAACGTCGACTAGTATTGTTTTTTCGACGTTTTTCAGATGTTATGACATCTTTTTTAGCAGCTTTGATATTTGCCAAATTTAACCTCCTAAAATTTTTAACAAATTACATCTTTATTTCAACATATAAGCGATATCAATATACTAAAAATATTTTTATCAAATTAATTAAAAAAATATTTCAATAAGCGATAATTTACATCTAAAAATCGCTTTTTTAAAAAATATCTTTTTTAACAATTCAAACCACTACATTTTCAAAGGTTAGTTTAAAAATGAACATCATAAGAGGAATTCATAATCTTAAAGAAATTCATGCTAATGCAGTTGTTACAATTGGAAATTTTGATGGAATACATTTAGGACATCAAAAATTATTTCTTCGTGTATATAAAATAGGGGAAAAATATAATATACCAAGCATAATAATACTATTTGAACCTCAACCGTTAGAGTTTTTAAAGAATAAAAATGCGCCAATAAGAATTACAAGATTTCGAGAAAAAATCAAACATATTATGTCTTATAATATTGATTATATTTTATGTATTAAATTTAATAAATTTTTTCAATCACTAACTGCAAAAGATTTTATCACAAAGATACTAATAAATAAACTACATATAAAATTTATAATCATAGGAAATGATTTTAGATTTGGATGTCAAAGATCTGGAAACATTGATATGCTAGAAAAACTAAGCAAGAAATTTTCATTTAAAATTATACAAGTACAACCTGTTTATAAAAATAATATCAAAATTAGCAGTACTAAAATTAGAGAAGTGTTATCTGCAAATAATATAACACTAGCATCTAAGTTTTTAGGTCGTTTATTCAGTATTTATGGTAAAGTAGTGCACGGTAAATCTATAGGAAAAAAAATAGGTTATCCTACAGCAAATATACTTCTAAACAAAAGTTTTTTATTAAGCAATGGAGTATATGTAGTAAAAGTGAATTGTTTTTTAAATAAAACATTATTAGGAATATGTAATATTGGAATCAAACCCAGTTTTTCTCAAGTACAAAACAACAGAGTTCTTGAAGTTTATTTGTTTAATATAAAAATAGATTTATACGGAAAATATATAGAAGTAATCATTTTAAAAAAAATAAGAAACGAACTATTTTTCCCTTCAATACAAAAACTTAAAAATCAAATTGAAAATGATATTAAAAAAGCAAAACAATATTTTAATATTTCTTATCATTTATAAAAAAAAGAAAATATCATGAATGATTATAAAAAAACACTAAATCTACCTAAAACAAAATTTTCTATGAAAGGCAATCTTTCAAAGAAAGAACCGGAAATTTTAAAAAATTGGAATGAAAATAATCTATATGAACTAATTAGAATAAAAAAAAAGGGAAAAAAAATATTTTTTTTACATGATGGTCCGCCATATGCTAATGGAAATATTCATATTGGACATGCTGTCAATAAAATTTTAAAAGATATTATTATAAAATCTAAAAATATATCAGGATTTGATGCTCCTTATATTCCGTCTTGGGACTGCCATGGTTTACCTATTGAACAAAAAGTAGAAAAAATTATTTCTAATAATATAGAAACATCTATTTCAGAATTTCAAGAAAAATGTAGAAAATATGCAAAAAATCAAGTTAAAAAACAAAAAAAAGATTTTATTAGACTTGGAATAATAGGTGATTGGGAAAATCCTCATCTCACAATGGATTTTAAAAATGAAGCCAATATAATTCGAACATTGTCTCAAATTATTAAAAAAAAATATTTATATCAAGATTTTAAGCCTATTCATTGGTGTCTTGAATGTTCTTCTTCTTTATCTGAAGCAGAAATTGAATATTCTAAAAAACAATCAGATTCCATTATAGTTGCATTTAAAAATCAAAATACATCAATAATAGAAAATATATTTAATATCAAAAAATTAGGTAAAAAAGACATATATTTTCCTATTTGGACAACAACACCATGGACTCTACCATCTAGTAAAGCTATTTCAATTAATCCAAATTTTCAATATCAATTAATTCAAACTGAAAAATATATTTTAATTATTGCACAAGAATTAGTTAATAACGTATTAAATAAATTAAAAATAAAAAAATGGACAATAATAAGTTCTATAACAGGGAACAATTTAGAAAATATAATTTTTTTACATCCATTTTTAAAAAATGTTTTTTTACCTGTTATTTTAGGAGAACATGTAACATGTGAAACTGGAACAGGAGCAGTTCATACAGCACCTGATCATGGACCAGATGATTATAAAGTTAGTCAAAAATATAATATTAAAACAAGTAATTTAGTAGATTATAATGGCAACTATATCTCTAATATTCATCCAAAACTAGATGGGATGAATATTTTTAAAGCAAATTCAATTATTATAAAAATATTATCTAAAAATAATTTTTTATTACATCATGAAGTGTTAAAACACAACTACCCACATTGTTGGCGACATAAAAGTCCAGTTATATATAGAGCTACTCCACAATGGTTTATCAAAATAGATCATAACCAACTCCGTGATAAATCTTTAAAAGCAATTAAAAACGTATTTTGGATACCTACATGGGGACAAGCAAGAATAAGTGAAATGATTAAGAAACGACCTGATTGGTGCATTTCTAGACAAAGAAAATGGGGAGTACCAATGTCAATTTTTGTACATAAAAAAACAAAAGAAATTCATCCTAAAAATCATTTTTTAATAGAAAAAATAGCAAAAAAAGTAGAAAAAGAAGGATTAAAAATATGTTGGAAGATAGACTTAAAGGAAATTCTAGAAGAAGACTATAAATCATATGATCACATCTTAGATGTTTTGGATGTATGGTTTGAGTCTGGTAATACACATACTTCCATACAATATAAAAATAAAAAATATAAAAAAAATCATGCTGATATGTATTTAGAAGGTTCAGATCAACATCGAGGTTGGTTTATGTCTTCACTTATAATATCGATGTTAATTAATGGAAAAGCGCCATATTCTGAAGTGTTAACTCATGGATTTGTAGTGGATGGAAAGGGACAAAAAATGTCTAAATCCATAGGAAATACTATTAGTCCTAATAACATAACTAATAAATTAGGAGCAGATATTTTAAGGTTATGGGTAGCTTCTTCTAATTATTCTAATGATATTTCAATTTCTAATGAAATATTAACAATTACATCAAATACATATCGTAGAATTAGAAATACTGCAAGATTTATGTTAGCTAATATTAATGACTTTGATCCTGAAAAAGATATAATATCGAAAAATAATATGGTTTATTTAGATAAATGGGCTATAAGCCATACTAAAACTGTACAAGAAGAAATTATTGATTTTTATAAAAAATATAACTTTCATGCAGTCGTACAGAGAATAATGTATTTTTGTTCAATGGAAATGGGATCATTTTATCTTGATATCATTAAAGATAGACAATACACTTTGAAAAAAAATAGTCAAGAACGACGAAGTTGTCAAACAACTATATATTATATTATTCATGCACTTGTTCGATGGATAGCACCAATATTATCTTTTACTGCTCATGAAATATGGAATTACTTACCAAAAAATAAAGCTCAATATGTATTCACAGAAGAATGGTTTGATAAATTATTTTATTTGAATAATGCAGATATGTTCAACTGTAAATTTTGGGAAGAAATAATTAATATTAAACATGAAATAAATAAATTTCTAGAAGAATTAATAAAAAATAAAACTATTAATAATTCCTTGGAAATATCTCTAACATTATATGTTTCACATGAATTATTGAATAAATTAAAAATTTTAGATCAAGAATTAAAATTTATATTTTTAACGTCTGAAGCAAAAGTAAAACCATATGAAACTGCACCTAAAAATACGAAAAAAAGTACAAATATTTCTTTTTTAAAAATTTTTTTAGAAAAAATTACCGGTAAAAAATGTCCACGTTGCTGGCACTATTTTCATGATTTTAAAAATCAGTTAGAAAATGAAATTTGCAATCGTTGTATTTTAAATACAATAGGAAAAGGTGAAAAACGTGTTTTCATATGAAAAAAAATCAATGTTTAAAAAAAATACACCAATGGATTCATTTCATTATAATAATCTTGATAGTATTAATCGATTTATTTAGCAAAAATTGGATAATAAATCACATAAGAAACAATGAAAAAAAAGAAATTTTTTCAATTTTAAATTTTTTTCATGTTCATAATTACGGTGCAGCATTTAGTTTTTTATCCGATCAAAAAATATGGCAAAAATGGTTTTTACTAATTATAAGTAGTTTTACTATATTAGTGATAATAAGAATTATCGTAAAATCCAAAACAATAAAAACTAAGAAAATCATAGCTTATTCTTTAATTATTGCAGGAGCAATAGGAAATCTAATAGACAGAATTTTTTATGGTTTTGTGATAGATTTTATTGATATACATATTAATAATTGGCATTTTGCTACATTTAATATAGCTGATTGTAGTATTTTTATTGGAATTATTCTTTTAATACGTATTAATCATTAAACATGAAAATGAGTTATTGAAATTGAAAATAGTTGTTATCTAATTAGAAATCTATAAAAATTTTTATTTTAGAGAAAAATATAAAAATGAATATTATATTAGCTAATCCTAGAGGATTTTGCGCAGGTGTTAAAAGAGCTATTTTAATAGTCGAAAACGCTTTAAAAATATATAAAAAAAAAATTTATGTTAAACATGAATTAGTGCATAACGAATATGTAATCAAAAGATTACGTAGAAAAGGTGTAATTTTTGTTGAAAAAATTTCACAAATTCCAAACTATTCAATAGTTGTTTTTTCAGCTCATGGTGTGTCAAAACAAATTAAAAAAGAAGCAATAAAGAAAAATTTAATTATTCTAAATGCTACTTGTCCATTAGTAACTAAAGTGCATAAAGAAGTATCAGAATATAGCAAAAAGGGAATAGAAACAATTCTTATTGGTCATAAAGGACATCCTGAAGTTGAAGGTACGTTGGGACAATACGATAATAAAAATGGGAAAATATACTTAGTACAATCCACACAAGATGTAAATAAATTAAGTATCAAAAATACTGACAAATTAAATTTTGTGACTCAAACAACTCTATCAGTCACAAAAACACAACATATTATTTCTTGTTTAAAAAACAAATTTCCAAAAATTTGTGCTCCCAATAAAGAAGATATATGTTATGCCACAACCAATCGTCAAAAAGCAATTCGTGAACTATCTAAAATAAGTGATATAATATTTGTAATAGGTTCAAAAAATTCTTCCAATTCTAATCGTCTTGCAGAGTTAGGAAGAGAAGCTGGTATATTGACAAAACTAATTAATTCTTTTGTTGATATTAAAACAAAATGGTTAAAAAATATTCACTCTATTGGTATTACTGCAGGTGCTTCAGCTCCAGAAATACTAGTAAAAGAGGTTGTCCAATATTTACAAACACTCGGAGCTAATCAATCAGTTAAAACAATAGGATTTGAAGAAAAAAATTTTTTTAAAATTCCACAAAAATTATTAAAAATCCAAACATATAAGAATAAAATGGAAAAAAATAATGAATAAAAAAACTCGTATTGCAGTAACTGGTGCGACAGGTCGTATGGGTCAAGAACTTATTAAAGAAATCGAAAAAAATCACAATACATGTTTAACAGCAGCATTAATAAAAAAAGATCATAAACTTATCAAACAAGATGTTGGAGAAGTTATTGGAATAGGGAAAATAGGTGTCATAATAAGCGACGAACTTAATATACAAAAAAATGATTTTGATGTCCTCATTGATTTTACGAGACCTAACGGTACATTCAAATATTTAGAGTATTGTCATAAATTTAAAAAAAATATTGTTATTGGCACCACTGGATTTTCCAAAGAAGAATATAATATTATAGAAAAATATTCTAAAAATATTAGTATAGTTCTTTCTTCAAATTTTAGCATAGGAATAAATTTATTATTTAAATTAATTAAAAAAACTAGTGAAATTATAGGAAAAAATTCTGACATTAATATTATTGAATATCATCATAGAAATAAAATCGATGCCCCTTCAGGTACTGCATTAGAAATAGGAAATGTAATATCTAAAGTAATGCAATGGGATTTAAATAAACATTCTATATATTATAAAAAAGGTATAACCGGGATTAGAAAACAGGAAAAAATTGGATTTTCTATTATTCGTGCAGGTGATATTGTGGGTAAACATACAGTGATGTTTTCTAGCGATGGTGAAGAAATTAAAATAACTCATACCGCTTTTAATAGAGCATCTTTTGCTAAAGGTGCTATAAAATCTGCCATCTGGGTTCATGAAAAACAAAACGGTTTATTTAATATGATGGATGTATTATCGTCTTAAACAATTTTAATAATTATTTTACATGTAAAAAATGTTTTGTATACATCAGAATAGACAAAAATATTAATTTTAGTTAATATAAAATATATAAAAAATTTAATAATTATTTTCTTAATGGAGGGTGTTTTGAACCAATCGGCAGTACTGGTTTTAGAAGATGGAACTAAATTTCACGGACAAGCTATTGGAGCAACAGGAATAACTGTAGGTGAAGTTGTTTTTAACACATCAATAACTGGTTATCAAGAAATTATTACTGATCCTTCTTATTCTCATCAAATCATAACATTAACTCACCCTCATATTGGTAATGTCGGAACAAATTCTAACGATGAAGAATCAGATAAAATTCATGCTAAGGGATTAATTATTCGTGATTTATCTGCAATTGCAAGTAACTATAGAAATACAAAAAATCTTTCTTCATATTTAAAAGATAATAATATTATTGCAATATCAGATATTGATACAAGAAAGTTAACTCGCATTTTACGCACCAAAGGTTCGCAAAATGGATGCATTATAGAAGATAAAGAAGAAAATTATTCTATAGCACAAAAAACAGCTTATAACTGTTTAAGTTTACAAGGTTTAGATTTAGCAAAAGAAGTGTCTACTAAATTTATTTACAATTGGTACGAAGGTAGTTTTAATTTTAATAAAAAAAAATTTTTTTCGATTCAAAAAGAAAAAGCTTTATTTCATATCGTTGTATATGACTTTGGAGTAAAAAGAAATATATTACGTATGCTTGTAGATAGAAATTGTTATTTGACAGTTGTTCCTGCTACTACCGATCCTAGAATTGTAATGAATCTATCTCCAGACGGAATTTTTTTATCTAATGGACCAGGTGATCCAAGGCCTTGTATTTATGCTATTAATGCTATTCAGTATTTTCTGAAAAATAATATTCCAATGTTTGGAATATGTTTAGGACATCAATTACTCGCATTAGCCAGCGGAGCCAAAATTACCAAAATGAAATTTGGACATCACGGAGGCAATCATCCTGTAAAAGAAATAAAAACTAATCGCGTTATTATTACATCTCAAAATCATAATTTTACTGTAGATATAAAAAATATACCTAAAAATATAGAAATCACACACACTTCTCTTTTTGATGGAACATTACAAGGACTAGCGTTAACTAATAAATTTTCCTTTAGTTTTCAAGGACACCCAGAAGCTAGTCCTGGACCACATGATGCTTCTTCTTTATTTGATCGTTTTATTCAATTAATTATTTATCAAAAAACTATAACTCAGTAATTCATTAGGGAAAAAAAAATGCCTAAATCTACTGATATAAAATCAATTTTAATTCTTGGTGCAGGTCCAATAGTCATTGGACAAGCATGTGAATTTGACTATTCTGGAGCACAAGCTTGTAAAGCATTAAAAGAAGAAGGATATAGAATTATTCTTGTAAATTCTAATCCTGCTACTATTATGACAGACCCATGCATGGCTGACTCTACATATATTGAACCTATTCACTGGAAAGTGATAGAACAAATTATTAAAAAAGAAAAACCAGATGCATTATTACCAACTATGGGAGGTCAAACTGCTTTGAATTGTGCTTTAGAATTAGATAAAAAAGGAGTTTTAAATAAATTTAACATAAAAATTATTGGCGCAACAATTGGTGCAATTAAAAAAGCTGAAAATAGAAAATTATTCGAACAATCAATCAAAAAACTAAAATTAGAAACAGCGAAATGTGGTATTGCGAATAATATGAAAAAAGCGTTTTCAATTTTACATGATGTAGGATTTCCATGTATTATTCGCCCTTCTTTCACTATGGGAGGCAGTGGCGGAGGAATTGCGTATAATCTTGAAGAATTTGAAGAAATTTGTGAAAGGGGTCTTAAACTCTCTCCTAATAAAGAACTTTTAATTGATGAATCTCTAATAGGTTGGAAAGAATATGAAATGGAAGTTGTACGAGATAGAAATGATAATTGTATTATTGTATGCTCTATTGAAAATCTAGATCCTATGGGAATTCATACAGGTGATTCGATTACTGTGGCACCTGCACAAACTTTGACTGATAAAGAATATCAAATTATGAGAAATGCTTCTATGTCAATTTTGAGAGAAATTGGTGTAGAAACTGGTGGTTCCAATGTACAATTCGCTATTAATCCAAAAAATGGTCGAATGATCGTTATTGAAATGAATCCTAGAGTTTCTCGATCTTCTGCATTAGCATCTAAAGCTACTGGATTTCCAATTGCTAAAATAGCTGCAAAACTAGCTGTTGGATATACGTTAGATGAATTAGCTAACGATATCACAGGAACTAATACTACTGCTTCTTTTGAACCATCAATCGATTATATAGTAACAAAAATTCCTAGATTTAATTTTGAAAAATTTCCAGGTTGTAACGATAGACTTACTACTCAAATGAAATCTGTAGGCGAAGTTATGGCAATAGGACGTACTTTTCAAGAATCTATACAAAAGGCAATTCGCGGTTTAGAAATAGGTGCTAGTGGATTTGATACCAAAATTTCTTCTTTTAATCCAGAATGTTTAATACAAGTAAGACATGAATTAAAAGACGCTGGTTCTGAACGCCTTTGGTATATCGGTGATGCATTCCGTTTAGGTATGTCTGTAAAAGACATTTTCGAATTAACATCCATTGATCCATGGTTTCTTATTCAAATTAAAGAAATTATTTTGTTAGAAAAAAGAATCAAAAAAAATGGATTTTTAGGTTTAACATATGATTTCTTTTATTTTATTAAACGTAAAGGGTTTTCTGATCAACGTATTGCAACACTAACAAATCAAAAAGAATCTGAAATAAGAGATTTGCGCTACAAATTAAATTTACATCCTGTATATAAAAGAATTGATACATGTTCGGCTGAATTCTCTACAGAAACAGCATATATGTATTCCACATGGGAAGATGAATGTGAATCTTATCCCACAGAAAATACTAAAAAAATTATTATATTAGGTGGAGGTCCAAATAGAATAGGACAAGGTATAGAATTTGATTATTGTTGCGTACATGCTGCACAAGCTTTAAGAGAAGATGGGTTTGAAGCTATTATGATTAATTGTAATCCAGAAACAGTATCTACTGATTATGATGTTTCAGATAGACTTTATTTTGAACCAATTACGTTAGAAAATGTTTTAGAAATAGTCAGGATAGAAAATCCTCAAGGTGTTATTATTCAATATGGAGGTCAAACACCATTGAAATTAGCTCGTCAATTTGAAAAATCAGGCATACCTATCATTGGAACTAGTCCAGATTCTATTGACAATGCAGAAGATCGTGATCGATTTCAAAAAACGGTTAATAAATTAAAATTGCGACAACCCTTAAATGCAATTGCATTAAATTTTAAAGAAGCATGTAAAAAAGCGAACATTATTGGTTATCCAATTATGGTAAGACCATCTTATGTGCTTGGTGGTAGAGCAATGGAAATTGTTTACGAAGAAAATAGTTTAAAAAACTACTTTAAAACAATTTTAAATACAAAAAATACTACTCCTATTTTATTGGATCAATATCTAGATCATGCTACAGAAGTTGATGTAGATGCTATTTGCGACGGTAAAACGGTATTGATTGGAGGTATTATGGAACATGTTGAACAAGCAGGAGTGCATTCTGGAGATTCTGCATGTTCTTTACCTGTATATACTTTAAACAATAAAATTCAAAATGAAATTAGATATCAAGTTACTAAATTAGCTTTTGAACTTTCTGTAAAAGGCTTAATGAACGTACAATTTGCTATTAAAAATAGCAAAATATATATTATTGAAGTTAATCCCAGAGCTGCTAGAACTGTTCCATTTGTATCAAAAGCTACAGGTCTGGCATTGGCAAAAATCTCTGTAAGAGTTATGTATGGAAAAACATTATTAGAACAAGGTTTTACAAAAGAAATTATTCCACCATATTTTTCAGTAAAAGAAGCTATTTTACCTTTTGATAAATTTCAAGGCGTAGATCCTATATTAGGTCCAGAAATGCGTTCAACAGGAGAAGTAATGGGCATTGGTAAAAATTTTTCTGAAGCATTTTCTAAGGCTATGATTGGTGCACATACTAATATGAAAAAAACTGGTCGTGTTCTTCTCTCAGTCAGGGATAACGATAAAAATAACATTATAAATTTAGCTGTCAAATTAAAAAAATTAGGTTTTGAAATAGATGCTACTAAAGGGACATCTATGATATTAAAAAAATCTGGAATTCAATCTAGATTGGTAAATAAAGTCCATGAAGGACGTCCTCACATACAAGATCGTTTAAAAAACAGAGAATATTCGTATATTGTCAATACTACCTCTTCTCAACAAGGTATTAAAGATGCTAAATTAATATGTAGTAGTGCATTACAATACAATGTTCACTATGATACAACGATAAATGGTGCATTCGCAACAGTTATAGCTCTAAATGAAAACCCAATCAAAAACTTTATGTCTCTGCAAGAAATGCATAAAAAAATATAATACAATAAATTAACAAAAATTGTTTTAGCAATTTAAAAATTTATAAATATGTTGTAAAACATATTTATAATATATATAAGAATGTTTTTATGAAAATAAATATAAGTCTAATAGCTGCTATATCCAATAATTTAGTTATTGGATATAATAATAAAATACCTTGGCATATGCCAGAAGATTTAAAATGGTTTAGAAAAAATACAATTAATAAAAATGTTATTATGGGGCGTTTAACTTGGGAATCAATTAATAAACCTCTATCAATGCGTCATAATATAGTGGTTAGTAAGAAAAAAATTCAAAAAAAAAATGTCATATGGGCAAATTCAATATCCAATGCTATTATTTCTGCGCAACATGATAAAGAAATTATGATTATCGGAGGAGCTCAAATATATAAAAATATGTTATTTTATGCTAACAAATTATACTTAACTCATATAGATATTAATCTTATTGGAGATACTTACTTTCCTAAATATCAAACATTTCCATATTGGAAGGTATTATTCAAAAAAACTTTCATAAAAAACAAAGAAAATCCTTATAATTGTATATTTGAAATTTTATCTAGATAAAAAATATCTGATTATTTTAATAGACTTTTTTGAAAAAACACTTTTTTATCTTCCCACCGAAATAAAGTCAGTTCTTCACCCCAACAACAACCAGAATCTAAAGAAATAAAAGGTTTAGGTATATCAATGGATTTTAAAGTAGACCAATGGCCAAAAAATACAGAATAATCTTTGGAAATATTATGTTGCATAACAAACCATGGTTGTAAAGGGTATTTAACTAAATTAGGAGATTGTTTATAAAACATATTTAATCGACCATCAGGATAACAGTATCGCATTCTAGTCAATGAATTCATACTATATCGTAATTTATCTAATTGATTTAAATGTAAGTCCCAAAAATTCACTGTATTATCATACATAGATTCTAAAAATAAAGCATAATTACTATGTGATAAAAATTTTTTAATTTGAAATGCATATATTTCTGCAGTCGGAATGTCCCACTGCGGACTAATTCCGGCATGTGACATAATGATTTTACGATTTTTATCTACCTTTATAAGATTTTGACTACGTAACCAGTTTATTAATTTATCACTATCATGAGAAGAAAGGATTTCATCAAAATAATTTTCTTCTTTGTTTTTCTTAATACCAGCGTGTACCGCAATTAAATTTAAATCATGATTTCCGAGTACCATTTGTACTCTATTTTTTAATGATAATGAATAAAGATATCTTAAGACTTTAAGAGAATCAGGACCTCGAGATACTGAATCTCCTGCTACCCATAAATAATCTGTTTTATAATCAAAAGAAGATTTTTCTAATAAAATCTTAAATTCTTTATAACAACCATGAATATCACTAATAAAATAAGTACTCATATATATTATGTTTTCTCTCTAAATTTATATACTAAAAATTCAAAACATATTTAATGTTCATGTTTTTCTTGCAATATTTTTTTTATACAAATAGTTAGATAATTTACAGTATTCTAAAATAGAAATATTTTCTGCTCTTAATCTTGGATTAATGTCTAATTGAATTAATTTTTTTTCAGAAAATAGTTTATTTAAACTGTGACGTAACATTTTTCTTCTATTTTGAAATGCTATATTTGTAATAAAACTAAGAACGCTTACATCGTGAACATAATAAGGAGAATTTAAATGTGGGGTAAAATTCACAAAAACAGAATCAACTTTTGGTTTCGGCCAAAATTCTTCTGAATTAACATTCAATAATAATTTAACATTGCAATAATATTGAGATATGATGCTTAAACGACTGTAATATTTATTGCCAGGAGAAGCGACTAATCGTTTAGCTACTTCTTTTTGGAGCATAAAATGCATATCTTGAATAATTTTAATATATTGAAATAAAAAAATAATTAAAGAAGTAGAAATATTGTATGGTAAATTCCCAAAAATACGAATTAATTGACAATTTTTGTCTAATAAACTCATATAATTAAAATTTAAAGCATTATTACAAAAAATTCTTAACTTTGAGTAAAATGAACGTTCTTTTAATAAATTTAACAAATTAGCATCAATTTCAATAACAATTAATTTTTCTAAAAATTCACATATTGGTTTTGTCAATGCACCCAATCCTGGTCCAATTTCTACTAATTTTTGTTGGTACTGAGGATTGATTTTTTGAATAATTTCTCTTGCTATTTTCTTATTTATAAGAAAGTTTTGTCCATATTTTTTCAGAGGATGATATTTATATAGTTTTTTTACAATCATTCATGATACTTTTTTATTTAATTTATAAAATAATTGATTACTTTTAATTTACAGATAAGTAGATTCAAATGTCAAAAATAATATTTTTTATGGTTGTATAATTTTTATATAAGAAGAATTTTTAAGATCTTGTATCCAATTATATTTTTCTAAAAACATTTTTCGATGTAATATAAAATCATAAGATTGATGTTTTTGTAAATTATAAAATTGATCTATTTTACGTTTTTTTAATAATCTAATGATATGCCAACCCATTTGAGATTTAATCGGTTGACTAATTTCATTTTCTTTTAATAATAATAACTCTTTTTGAAAATTTGTGTCTAAAGAGTCGTTTGAAATCCATCCTAAATCACCTTGTTTATTTGACGAATCAATATCATCAGAAAATTTTTTGACAGCATAATCAAAACTATAAACTCTATTTTTGATGTTATTATATATATTAAAAGTATTATTTTTTATTTCTACATCATTTAAGATAATAGAATTCTTTATTAAACAGTGCTGAATATAAAATTCAGTTAAAATATTTTCTTGATTATTTAAAATATCATCAACTTGAAAAATATAAAATCCATTATTTTTTAAAAAAGGACCTAAAACTTGTTTTTTTTTGAAAATCTCTAAAGTTTTAGAAAAATTTTTTTGTAAAGTGTTCAGTTTTATCCAAAAGTTTTTTTTAAATAACAAATCACTGTTATATATTTTAGATTCGTTACATAACTTATCAAAACTATAACCACTATTTAGTTTTTTAAAAATTTCTTCTGATAATTTTTTTTTATTCGTAAAAAAAATATCAGATTTTTTTTTCAAAAAGGGTAAAAAAATATAGTTTAAATTTATTTTTTTTAAAGTTTTATTTTTGTTAATGATTTTTTTAAATACAAAATTTACTTTTTTTTCAGGTATATGAATACGTTTATGAAGTTCATAATTTTGTACTAATTTAGTTTTTAACATATTTTCAATATTTTTCAAGTAATTTTCATAAGAAATATTATCATTTAATATAATTTGATTTTTGAATTCATTCACACTCATGTTTTTTTTGAAAGCAATATTTTTAATTACATCGTTAATTTGTTTTTTAGTTATTGAAATATTCATTTTATTTGCTTGTTGTAAAATTAAGTTATTAACAATTAATTTTTCAATTACTCTTTCCTTTAAAAAATTACTTTTCAAAGGTGTTATAACATTTTTACCTTCTTTTTCTAGCATAAACATTATGTTATCAATATCACTATTTAATAGTATTTGATCATTAACAATAACTTTAATTTCATCTATTTCACCATCATCAGCTAATACGTAAAATGTACTATTAATGATGCATAAAAATAAGAAAACCCAAAATTTAATCATAATTATTCTTTTAATGTATTTTATTAATACTAAAACAGTTTCTGTATTAAGCAATTATAAAAATAATATATTACTTTTTTCTAAATAAGTAGTCAAAATTTTTAAAAATTTTTCTTGAGGTTATTTTAAAAAAAATATAAAGTATCAAATATCTATTTAAAATACTTAAATGTTAAAAAACTTTAAAAAACGAGGACTTATGGAATCCTGGTTAGAAAATTTTATTACACAATCTTTAACTTATTCATTGATAGCAGTAGGTACAATTTCCTTTTTAGAATCTCTTGCTTTAGTGGGACTCTTAATTCCAGGAATTATTTTAATGACAACATTAGGAACATTCATAGGTAGTGGACAGTTATCATTTTATCCTGCTTGGATTGCCGGTACAATTGGATGTTTACTAGGAGATTGGATTTCATATTACATTGGTTTATATTTTAAAAACTGGCTATCTAATTTTAGATACTTAAAAAATAATCAAAAATTATTTAATAAAACTAAATCTGTACTACACAGGCATAGTATAATAGCAATTATTCTTGGTCGTTTTATAGGACCAACTAGACCTTTAATACCAATGGTATCTGGTATGTTAAAACTACCTTTGAAAAATTTTATATGTCCTAGCATAATTGGATGTATATTATGGCCTCCAGTTTATTTTTTCCCAGGCATCATTACAGGAATTACTATAAATATGCCTCAAAATCCACAAAGCGATTACTTTAAATGGTTTTTATTAATTATTTCTATTTTAATATGGATTGCAGTATGGTCAGTATCAAAATGGTGGAAAATGAAAAAATATAAAATTCATACTAGTTCTTTTTTAACGAAAAAGAAGACTGGTTGGATAGCTGTAATAACTGTTTTTTTTGGAGTTTTTAGTTTAATCGCTATACAGTTTCATCCTACAATGCTTATTTTAAAAAGCACTTTTATAACTATATTATCCCAAGGTATTTAATAAAATTTATTCTTAAACACATAGAAAATCAATATGTAATAATTTTAACTTAAAAGAATGTCTTTGAATAGCTTGAACTTTAACCTGATATTTTTTATCTTGAATAAGTAATAATAAGTTCTTCTTATAAAAATTTGTTTTCTTTTGTAAATTAAAAACAGTATTATGATCTAATGTAAGTAAAATTACAGATTTTTTTAATCCGTATAAAACTCCTGGAAATTTGTTATAAAGACGCAATTTTCTACTAAAACTTTTGCCTGTATTCAATCTTTTTTCTGCATTAATTACTAACATATTTTAACCTCTTGTAAAAGAAAAAAGTTTAATTTATTGTTTGTGATCTTAGCCAAGAAATTTCTTGTTCCCAGATTTTAGAATTAATTGTTTCTAATATCATAGGAAGATGATAAAAATCTTTATTTTGTACAATCCATGTAAAAGCTAATTTTCCTATATTTCCTAATCCTAAATTTTCATGTCGATCAATACGGCTGTTAAACATTTTCTTAGAATCATTTAAATGAATACCTTTTAAATATTCAAGACCTATAAATTCATAAAATTTCTGAAATGTATTTTTACAATTTTTTACAGTACGTAAATCATATCCTGAAGCAAATAAATGACAAGTATCAAGACATACTCCAATACGAGATTTATCTTCGATATCCTTAATAATTTTAGATATATGTTCGAAACAATATCCAACATTAGTTCCTTGTCCTGCAGTATTTTCTATCACTGCAATAACATTTTTTGTTTTTTGTAAAGCTATATTTATTGATTCAGATATTCTTTTTAAACAATTAATCTCAGTAATTATATTTAAATGACTACCAGGATGAAAATTTAAAAATTTCAGACCAAGCTGATCACAACGAATTAATTCATTTATAAAAGATAATCTAGATTTTTCTAATAACACATTATTAGGATGACCTAAATTAATCAAATAACTGCTATGGGGTAAAATTTGTTGAGGTGTAAATTGATATTTAATGCAATATCTTTTAAACTGATTTATTTTTTTTTCAGATAGTGGAGGGGAAAACCATTGGCGTTGATTTCTAGTAAAAAAAGAAAAAGCAGTTGCTTTTATTTGAAAAGCACGAAAAATCACTTTTTCTATGCCACCAGAAGAACTAATATGTGCACCAATATATTTCATATTTTCATCATCTCTTAAAAAAATATTTGTATTCTTTTATAAAAAATTACAAAATTATATAAAAAAATAAATCAAAATAAATTTTTTAAATTAAAATAATATTTTACTGAGAAAATACATTTTAATCAATCAAAATTAATTGAATATATTTACTTTATTAGGTAATATTTTGATGTAAAAAAAATTCATTACGAAGATGTTTATCAGATTTAAATAAACCTTCAAAAGAAGACGTAATAGTACGACTATTAACATCACACACTCCACGTGCTTTGACGCAAAAATGTTCCATATTTATAACAACTGCAACGCTATTAGTTTCTAATAAGGCTTGTAAGACAAACAATATTTGTTTTGTTAAACGCTCTTGTATCTGCGGTCTTTTAGAATAGAATTGAACAATTCTATTTATTTTAGATAGACCTATAATTTTTTTTTGGGGGATATATGCAATAGTAGCTTGTCCATTAATAGTAATTAAATGATGTTCACATGTACTAAATAAAATGATATTTTTAACTAAAATCATTTCATTAGAATTTATTACGTTGTCTATAAATGTTATTTTAGGAAAATTTTTATAATTTAAACCTGAAAATATTTCATTAATATACATTTTTGATATACGATTTGGTGTATTTTTTAAACTTTCGTTTTTTACATCTAAGTTTAATAAAATCATAATTTTACGTATATATTTAGAAATTAATAATTCTCTTTCTTTTTCATTTATATCATTGTATTCTTTTAAGATAGAATTTTCTAATTTTTTTTTTAACAAAACATTATAAGCAATATGAGCTTCTTTACTAAAAATTATCATCTTGTTTTCTTACTTTTTAAAGTATAATACATATTATGCATTTTAAATGTATAAAATATATAAAAATTATTAATATAGATTTTAATACAAAAAAAAAAGAAAATCTATTATTAGATATAATAAAACAAGATAAAAATATATCTTTATTTTTTGCTGGACATCCAATGAAAAATCATCATAATACTTTTCACAATCTTATTCAAAATTTAACAAAATACTGGATACAACAAAAATGTATCATTTTTCAACCATTAGATATACCAATAGGAGCTGGTACTTTTCATAATATAACTTTTTTAGGAACAATTGGTCCAGAACCAATTAACGCTGCATATATACAATCTTGTCGTCGTCCTTCCGATGGAAGATATGCGAAAAACCCTAATCGTTTACAACATTATTATCAATTTCAAGTAATTATTAAACCACCTCCAAAAAACATTCAAAATATTTATCTTAAATCACTTAATCTACTTAATATCCATGAAAAACTGAACGATATACGCTTTGTCGAAGATAATTGGGAAAATCCTACTTTAGGAGCTTGGGGAATTGGTTGGGAAGTGTGGCTAAACGGAATGGAAATAACACAATTTACTTATTTTCAGCAAGTAGGTGGCTTAGAATGTAATCCTGTGACTGTAGAAATAACATATGGATTAGAAAGAATTGCTATGCATATACAAAATACATCAAACGTCTATGATCTTATTTGGCAAGAAAATAAATACAAAAAAATAACTTATGGTGATATTTTTAAAGATAATGAAATTGAACAGTCAGCATATAATTTTCAGTATTCTGATATTAACTTTTTATTTAGTTCCTTTGAAAAATATGAACTAGAAGCAAAAAAATTAATGAATTTAAAAAAACCATTATTATTAGTATCCTATGAAAAAACATTACAAGCAAATCATATATTTAACTTATTAGATGCAAGGAAAGCTATTTCTTCTAATGAACGTCAAAATTATATTTTAAGGATTCGAAAATTAACTGCACAAATTGCAATAGAATATTTAAATTTAAGAAAAAAACTAGGTTTTCCTTTATGCAAAAAAAACAGAGAAAAAAATGAAGAAAAAAATACTATTAATTGAAATTGGAACTGAAGAACTGCCTTCTAGATTTCTTCATGAAATATATTCAGATTTTTATCGAAATTTTACAAAAGAATTAAAGTTTTATGATATTTCATATAAAATGATCAAACAATTTTTTACTCCAAGAAGACTTGCATTACAAATTTTAGATATCGATGTAACGCAAAAAATATCCACAATAAATAAAAGAGGTCCATCTATAAAACATGCATATGATAAAAATGGCGAATTTACAGAAATAGCTTCTCGTTGGATAAAATCTTATGATATTCAAATTAATCAAATAAGTCGTTTTAAAAACGAAAAAGGTGAATGGTTATCATATCAAATAATAAAAAAGCAAGAAAACATTGAATTCCTACTTCCTAAAATTATTGAATTATCTTTAAAAAAAATTATTATTAAAAAATCTATGAGATGGGAAATTAATAACAATAAATTTTCTCGACCTATTCGCAATATTGTTATTTTATTAGATAAAAACATTGTTCTAGGGAAAATTTTTAATATAACATCTGATCGTTTTTTGCAAAATCATCTTTCTTATAAAGAAGAAAAAATAAAAATTAATCATGCAAAAGATTATCCCGAAATTCTTTTTAAAAAATATAATATTATTGCAGATTATGAATCTCGAAAAAAAAGTATTATACAACAAATCAATTCAATAGCAACAGAAATAAAAGGTGATATAAAAAATAGTGATTCTTTAATTAAAGAGGTGACTAATTTAGTCGAATCACCTAGGGCATTTTTAGCGACTTTTGATAAAAAATTTTTAAAATTACCAAAAAAAATATTAATACATATTTTAGAAAAACAGCAAAAATGTTTTCCAATATATAATAAAAAAAATAATATTTTTCAATATTTTATTTTTATTTGCAACACTTGTATAGAAAATTCTAAAAAAATTGTTTTAGGTTATGAAAGAGTCATGCATGCACGACTTTCAGATGCTGATTTTTTTTTCCAAAATGATAGAAAAATCAAATTAGAAAATCATCTTGTATTTCTAAAAAAAATTTTATTTCAAACTAATTTAGGTTCTATGTATGAAAAAACAATGCGTATTCAATCACTTATGAAATGGATATCAAATTATAGTGGTAGTAATAAGAAAGATTCTATACGAGCAGCACTGCTATCAAAATGTGATTTAGTGACTAATATAGTATGTGAATTTCCAAATTTACAAGGAACTGTAGGTATGTATTATGCTTTAGAAGATAAAGAAAAAAAAGATATTGCAATTTCTTTAAAAGAACAGTACTTACCATCTTTTTCTGGGGATAAATTACCATCCACTCTTATTGGTTGTTCATTATCTATTGCTGATAAAATTGATACATTATCAGGAATGTTTTACAATGGTAATATTCCAACTGCAAACAAAGATCCTTTTGGATTAAGACGTTTATCTATAGGAATATTGCGTATTATTTTAAAAAAACATATTTTATTAGATTTAAAGCGTTTGATTAAAAAAAGTCTTTCTTTATATGATAAAAATCTTATTAATAATTCACTTGTATATAATAAAATAATCAATTTTTTTATGATTAGATTATTTAATTGGTATGAAGAAAAAAAATATAATAAAAATATTATTAAATCAGTTTTATCATGTAAACACACACAAATAATAAATATTGATAAAAAAATAAAAGATTTATCTAATTTTTATAAGTTAGATGATTCAAAATCAATTCTTTTATCTATCAAAAGAATATCGCATATTATAGAAAAAGAACATAAAAATATATTTGGAGAAATTAATATTAAACTTATAAAACAACCAGAAGAAATTACATTATTCAATCAAATAGAAAATTTTAAAATCAACACAAAAAATTTATTTTTAGAAAAAAAATATAAAGAAATTTTATTAAAATTAACAGAATTTGAAAAACCTATACAACATTTTTTTGATAACGTTAAGATAAACCATAATAATTTAGAAATACGAAAAAATAGATTAATTTTATTACAAAGAATAATACATATTTTTTCAAAAATCACAAATTTTTCTTATTTATATTAAATATTTATATAATAAAAAATTTTTTATTGTATGAAAATTTATATATCATAAAGATTTTAAAGTACCTTTAGGTAAGGATGATGCTACAAATTCACATTTAATAAAAACTTCTGTAGTATCGTTTAATTGAAGTAAAATATATCCATTTTTTGTAATTCTAATTATTCGTCCTAATAAACCACTCGTGGTAATAATTTCATCTCCTTGAGAAAGGGAATTTATAAGGTTTTTATGTTCTTTATCTTTCTTTTGCTGAGGGCGAAAGAGCATAAAATAAAAAATTAACAAAAATATTATAAACATAATAACTAAAGAATATGAATTACTTTCCGAAGATACACTGGCAATAGTATTAGCATTTTGTGTAAAAAAATTCATTTTAAAATCCTCTTTATATATCAATTAATAATTTTTTTTACTATAAAAATCAAATACAAAATCTTTAAATTTATTATTCTGTATTGCAGTTCTAATATTCAACATTAAATTTTGATAATAATGTAAATTATGTATTGTATTTAAACGAACTCCTAATATTTCATTACAAGAATCTAGATGATGCAAATATGATCTAGTATAATTTTGACAAGTATAACAGCTACAAGACTTGTCTAGTGTAGATAAATCTTTTTTATATTTTTTGTTTCTTATTCTTATTATACCATTTGTTACAAATAAATGTCCATTTCTGGCATTTCGCGTTGGTATTACACAATCAAACATGTCTATTCCTCGACTTACTCCTTCAATTAAATCTTCTGGTTTCCCTACTCCCATCAAATATCTTGGTTTATTTTTAGGTATTTGAGGACAAATGTGCTCTAATATTTTATACATTTCTTTTTTTGATTCACCAACTGCTAAACCACCTAAAGCATATCCATCAAAATCTATTTTTATTAATTCTCGAAGAGAAATATCACGTAAATCTGGATATATTCCTCCATGAATAATCCCAAATAGTAGATTTTTATTTTTATATTCATCAAAATATAAACGACTTTGTTTGGCCCATTTTAAAGATCTTTCCATAGCATCTTTTGTCTTGTCCCAATTATTATTATATTTAATACATTGATCAAAAATCATAACAATATTAGATTTTAAATTTGTTTGAATCTCCATAGACTTTTCTGGAGTAAGAAGAAAATGTTTACCATTAAAATAATTTTTAAAGATAACTCCTTTTTCATTTACTTTTGCAAATTTTGAAAGACTAAAAACCTGGAATCCACCAGAATCAGTAAGAATAGGACCTGACCAATTCATAAAGTTATGTAAACCATTATGCAATTTTATAATTTCTTCACCAGGACGTAAATATAGATGAAAAGAATTAGCTAAAATAATTTCACTTCCAGTATTTTTAATTTCTTCTGTACTAATACTCTTTACCGATCCATAAGTTCCAACTGGCATAAAAACAGGTGTTTCTATGATGTTCCCTTTAAAAGTGAACGCACCATGTCTAGCATTTACATCTTCATGATAAATTTGAAAATTCATTGTTTTTCCATTTTTCGTATTATATTTTAAGATAAAATCTTTTCATATGGAGCTAATTTATTATAAGTAATATACATTGCATCTCCATAACTAAAAAACCTATATTTTTTTTTTATAGCTTCATGATAAGCATTTATTGTATTCTGATATCCTAAAAATGAAGCAACTAACATAATTAATGTAGATTCAGGAACATGAAAATTAGTAATCAAAGCATCAACTACATTATGTTTGTAACCAGGATATATAAAAATACTTGTCTCTCCTATAAATGTCTTTACATTATTCCATTCAAGTGAATTATATGCACTTTCTAAAGCACGTAATGTACTTGTTCCTACTGCAATAATACGACCACCTTTTTTTTTACATGATTGAATTTTTTTAATCAATAAAGAAGAGACTTCAACTAATTCCGAATGCATCACATGATCTTTGATCGTCATTGTTCTGATAGGTTGAAAAGTACCGGAACCTATATGAAGTGTTAAATATTCTATATTTACACCTTTTTTGTCTAAATTTTCTAATAATTGAACATTAAAATGTAATCCAGCAGTAGGTGCTGCAACAGATCCTGTTTTTTTGTTATATACTGTTTGATATAAATTTATATCTAATGTACTTATAGATCTTTTAATATAAGGGGGTAATGGAATTTGCCCAAAACGGTTGATAATATCAATACAGGTAAAGTTATTTTTATGAAATAGAATTTTAAAAAAAGAATTTTTATATTCTATAATAGAACTTTTAATTTGATTGTTAGGACCTAAAAAAATATGAGTTCCAACCTTAATGTATTTACTATTTTTGATAGTGACTAAAATTGTTTGATCACTTAATATTCGTTCAACTAAACATTCAATTTTACCGCCACTTTCTTTATATCCGAAAAATCGAGCTGGCATAACCTTAGTATCATTTAAAATAATTAAATCACCTGGATTGATTTCATCAATAATGTTAAAAAAACGTTTATGAGATATTGTTCCAGTGTGTCCATTTACAAGCATTAAACGACATTCGCTTCGATTAAAATAAGGGTAGAAAGATATCAGTGATTTTGGTAAATTAAAATAAAAATCAGAAAGTTTCATTATTTAATTCTTTTAAAAAAATAAAATCATTTTATTAAGAATAAGTACTACTGTTTTTTTTTGTTAAATAATTTTGAACTCTATTTTTTAATTTTTGACCGGCTTTGAAAGTAACTACTCGTCTAGCGGTAATTAAAACTACTTCACCTGTTTTAGGATTTCTACCAGGACGTTCTTTTTTATCTTTTACTTCAAAATTTCCAAACCCAGATAATTTAACATCTTCTCCTTTTTCTAATGAAAGTCTAACTTCTTCGAAAAAAAACTCTACAAATTTTTTTGAATCTTGTTTACTTAATTGTAATTTTTCAAATAAATTTTCTGAAATTTCAGCTTTTGTAAGTACCATTAATTTATTTCCTTAAAATAACTTGAAATTTTCTTTTTAAGAGTCCTATACAATCATGTATCATTAAATTAATTTCATTTTCTTTTAAATTTTTTTTCATATTTTGAAAGACAAAGCTGATACCTAAACTTTGAGTCTGATTAAAAAGTTCTGGTCCAGAATATATATCAAATAAATTTATTTCCACTTTCTTATTAATAAAAAATTTTTTACATGCATTAATAATCTCAGAAACAGCGATATCTTTCGATATTAATATTGCAAGATCACGTCGACTAGTGGGAAATTTTGAAATTTTTTCAATTTTTAATGATGATTTAATTTTTGAAAAATTATTTAATGATATTTCAAATAAAAATGTAGAACTGTTGACATTTAATTTTTTTTCTAATCTTGGATCTACTGCACCGATACTACCAATACAACTATTGTTAAAATATATTGATGCACTTTGCTCTGGATGTAAACCAGGTATAATTTCATGTTTAAATTGTACATCATCTAATTCAATAATAGATTCTAATATACATTCTAAATCACCTTTTAAATCATAAAAATCCACTGATCTTTTTTTACAACACCAATTTTCTTTAGTATAATCACCACTAATGATAGCTGCTAAAAACATTTCCTGTTGAACACCAAGTTCTTTTTCTTCTTTTATCGAAAAACAAAGTCCAGTTTCAAAAAAACGAATATTTTTTTGCTGACGATTTTTATTATAAGAAAGAGTTTTAAGCAAACCAGGCCATAGAGATATACGCATACATGACATGTCTTGAGAAATAGGATTTGATAATAACAATTTTTTTTTGTTTAAAAACATCAATTCATGTATTTTAGGATCAATAAAACCATAAGTAATAATTTCATTATAACCTTTATTAATTAAAATAATAGAAAATCTATCTAATAAAAAATCGGTTAAATCAGTTTGTTTTCTAAAATTTAAAGATTCTTTTAATGGTTTTAATGGAATATTATCATATCTATATATTCGCAGTAGATCACCTATTACGTCTTCTTCAATCAATATATCAAATCGCCATTTTGGTGGGATAACATCACAGTATTTTTTCTCACAAATGATTTGATAATCAAGATTATATAAAATGTTTGTAACAACTTTACTATCGATTAAGCATCCTACTTTTTTATTTAAATTTTCATAATACAATCTTATATGTTTGTTAAATGAAAATGAATTCATAGTCAAATGATTAATTTCAACAATAGGACCCGGTTTACCACCACATATTTTTAAAATTAAATCAGTTGCATATTCAATAGCATATTTTTGAAGAGATACGTCAATACCATAATTATAATATTCTAATATTTGATTAGATTTTATATTTCTTATAATATAAGAAATTGATTTTTTATTAACATAAAGAGAACTTAAAAATATATTTTTAGTATTTTTATTAATATCTGCAATATAAGAATTAATATTTCCAGGAATAGATAATATTTTATTTTTATCAGAGATCACTAAACATTTTTCATTTAAATGTAATTTAGTATTATCTTTCAAAAAAATATTTTCTTTGTTATTAGCATGCCGAATTACGATAAAATCATCAATTTTATTAAAATCTAATACATTTAAAGGTTGAGCAATCTCAATTAAAATATAATGAATAATATCTGTAATAACATCTACTAATAAAATATCGGAAAAAAATAATTTCTTTTTTATCCAAAATGGAGTTTCAACATTAATATTGATATCTTCAATAACTCTTCCAAAATAGTTGATAGACTCTCTTTTAGACTTAACGTAAATATCAATTTTTTTTTGAGTTTGTAGAGAAATAGATTTATATTGTAAAGGTGACATTTTAACATTATTCAAAGCAGCAATATTACGTGATAATCCTAAAATACTTAATCCATCTGGACGATTAGAAGTAGTAGAGATTTTAATAATATTATCTTTCAATAATAAATGATCATTAACATTAGATCCTATAGATATATCTTGAGGTAACTCAATAATTTTATCAGTATAAAACATACCTAATTCAAAAAAAGAACATAACATCCCTTCAGATATTTCTCCGTGTAAAATTTTTTTTTCAATTTTTATATTTTTAGGTAAACTAGAGCCAACAAGCGCCACCGCTACTTTAATACCATAACGACAATTAGATGCTCCACAAACGATATTTAGTATATTAGTAGTGCCTACATCTACTTTTATTATTTTCAAGTTATTTAATTTTTCATGCGTTCTACATTCAATAACTTTACCAACTATGATACCATTAAAAATCGGTTCAAATTTTTTTACATATTCTATTTCTATACCAGAACTAGAAATTTGATTGTATAAAATATTACTATCAATTTTTATATTTATCCATTCACGTAACCATGTTTCACTAAATTTCATTTTACCTCACCAATTATACTGGAATTGTTTTAAAAATCTTACATCATTTTCAAAAAAACAGCGAATGTCAGTAATTCCATAACGTAACATTGCAATTCTTTCAATTCCTATTCCAAAGGCACAAGCAGAATATATATTAGAATTAATATTTACATTTTTTAAAACAATAGGATGTACCATACCACACCCGAGTATTTCTAATGCTTTTCCTTTATCATCTATAATATCTACTTCTGCAGAAGGCGTGGTAAAAGGAAAATATGATGGTCGAAACTGAATAGAAATTTTAGTTTTAAAAAAATCATACAAAAAATTGTAAATAATCCATTTTAAATTTGCAAAATTTATGTTTTTATCAACTATTAATCCTTCTACTTGATGAAACATAGGTGTATGTGTATGATCATGATCGTTACGATACACTTTTCCAGGAAAAATCAATCTAATAGGGGGTTTTTCTTTTTTCATAATACGAATTTGCATATTGGAAGTTTGAGTTCGCAATAGTCTATTACTATCAAACCAAAAAGTATCATGACTATCTCTAGCTGGATGATTTTTAGGAATATTTAAAGCATCAAAATTATGATATTCATCTTCTATTTCAGGACTATTAACAGATTGAAAACCTATCTTTAAAAAAAAATGTTTTATACAACTAATAGTATGTGTTATAGGATGTAAAGAACCATGTTCAATACGACGACCGGGGAGAGAGACATCAATTTTTTCTTTTTTGATACGTTGATTTAATATAATTTTATCTAATATTTTATTTTTTGCGTTAATATGAAAAATGACTTTTTGTTTTATTTGATTAATAGTAAAGCAATATTTTTTCTTTTCTTCTGAAGAAAAATATTTTAAATGTTTCATATAAGAAGTTAAAATACCTTTTTTTCCTAAATATTTGATTCTCACTTTATCTAATTCTTCTTTATTTGTAGAATTCTTTATATTGATTTCAATACTATTTAATAATTTTTTTAAATTTAACATCTTAATGTTCTTATTGTAATTTTATTTTGATAATATATTCAATGTGATAGTAAAAAAGCTTCCATAAAGGAAGCTTTTTTTTAACTAATATTTTTTTAATCAATATAGATTTAAAAATATTAATTAAATAATATGTTTTGTAACAATATCTTTTTTCGAGGAGGGGAGATAAACATTCCCCTCTAAAAAAACTTTGAAATATATTATTTATAAAAAAGCTTCTTTGGATTTTTTTACTAGTTCGTTAAATGAAAATATATCAAATATAGCAATATCAGATAAAATTTTTCGGTCTATTTTAATTGATGCTTTTTTTAAACCATACATAAATTTACTATAAGACATCTGACTTTGACGAACAGCTGCGTTAATACGTGAAATCCATAATTGACGAAACTGTCTTTTTCTTTGACGTCTATCACGATAAGCATATTGTCCAGCTTTTATTACTGCTTGATAGGCTACTCTGTATACACGAGAACGTGCTCCATAATAACCTTTGGCTTGTTTTAATATTTTTTTATGACGAGCATGAGAAGTCACACCACGTTTTACACGAGCCATTTATGTTCTCCTTTCCGTAAAATCTCAAAAAAATCAAATAAATTTACGCATATGGTAAAAAAGATTTTACTTTTTTTATATCTCCTTTAGCTACTAAAATCTTAGGACGTAAATGACGTTTTTTTGCTGTCGTTTTTTTTGTTAAAATATGACGTAAATTAGCTTGTTTACGCTTAAATTCACCAGATGCAGTTTTTTTGAATCTTTTTGCTGCACTTTTTAAAGTTTTAATTTTTGGCATAAGATATTTTATTTAAATGATAAAAAGACAAATATAAAGCTGATTACAAACAAGTTGTATGTTTTTGTATACAAAAAAATACTATTTTTTCTTCGGTGCTAAAATCATTATCATTTGACGACTTTCAATTTTAGACGGAAATGATTCAACTATTGCTAATTCACTTAAATCATTTTTCACTCTATTCAGAACATTCACTCCTATTTTTTGATGTGCCATTTCACGACCTCTAAATCGTAAAGTTATTTTAACTTTATCACCATCTTCTAAGAAACGTATTAAATTTCGTAATTTAACTTGATAATCACTTTTATCTGTTCCAGGACGAAATTTTATCTCTTTTATTTGAATCACTTTTTGTTTTTTCTTTTGCTCTTTAGAAGATTTACTTTTTTCGTAAAGGAATTTTCCATAATCCATAATACGACAAACTGGTGGTGCAGCATTTGGACTAATTTCGACTAAATCTAGTCCTAATTCTTCTGATTTTTTTAAAGCATCACGTAAATTAACAATACCAACTGGATCGCCTTCAATTCCTGTAAGACGCACTTTAGTCGCGCGTATTTCATTATTGATACGATTCGGACGTGTTAATTGAATTCGTTTTCCACCTTTAATACCTTATTCCTCCATTTGATAAAAATTACGCATCAAAATTTCTTTTTGTAATTTTTTAATAAAAATATTACTATCAATCATATTAAAATTATGACCATTTCTATTTCTCACAGAAATTTTATTAAATTTCATTTCTTTTTCCCCACAAACTAATATATAAGGAATCCGACGTAATGTATGTTCACGAATTTTAAAACCGACTTTTTCATTCCTTAAATCAGATTCTATACGAATATTAACATCAAGAAATTTCTTAGATAACTTTTTAACATATTCTATACTAATATCAGAAACGCTAATAATAACAATCTGTACTGGAGACAACCAAGTTGGTAAATTACCTGAGCATTCTTCAATTAATATTCCAATGAATCGTTCTATCGAACCTAATATAGCTCTATGAATGATTACTGGTTCTTTACGTTCATTATTTTCATTAATATAAAATGCATTTAAACGTATAGGAAGATAAAAATCAAGTTGAATTGTTCCACATTGCCAATTTCTTTTTAAAGAATCTTGTAAAATAAATTCAATTTTAGGTCCATAAAAAGCACCTTCACCTGATTGATATTCAAATGATAAATGATTTTCAATTAGCATATCAGATAAATCTTTTTCTGCTTGATCCCAAATTACATCGTTACCAATACGTTTCTTTGGTCTTGTTGACAGTTTTACTAAGATTTTATTAAAATCAAAAATACTATATAAATCATATATCATTTTAATACAATCATTTATCTCAGAACGTACTTGTTCTCGGGTACAAAATATATGTGCGTCATCTTGAGTAAAATTTCGGACTCTCATAAGACCATGTAAAGAACCGGAAGATTCATTACGATGACAACTGCCAAATTCTGCCATACGAATAGGTAAATCTCGATAAGACTTTAATGTGCTATTGAAGATTTGAACATGTCCTGGACAATTCATGGGTTTAATACAATATTCTCGATGTTCTGATAATGTGGTAAACATTGAATTTTTATAATTGTCCCAGTGTCCACTTTTTTCCCACACAATTTTATCCATTAATAACGGAGTTTTAACTTCTTTATATTGATAATATTTTAATTTTACTCGAACAAAATTACGTAATTCATTAAAAACAATCCAACCATTATGATGCCAAAAAATCATACCTGGAGACTCTTCTTGCATATGGTACATATCTAAAAATTTTCCGATTTTTCTATGGTCTCTTTTTTCTAATTCATTTACATAACTTAAATGTTCATCTAACTCTTTTTTGTGAGACCAAGCTGTACCATAAATGCGTTTTAACATTTTATTTTTACTATCTCCTTTCCAGTACACACCTCCAAGTTTGTTTAACTTAAAATATTTGCAAAATTTTATGTTAAAAATTTGCATTCCTATATCAATATCTACATAATTTTCGTGATAATATAAAGAAATATTCTTGTTAAAATTAATTTTTTTATTAATGCATAATATTCTATATTTTTCAGAACGTTGTTGAAATATTTTGATCGCCTCAGTAAAAGAGACTTTTTTATTAAAAATATCATATTTTTTATTCACAAGTTTTTTCATATGATTTTCTAATAAAATCAAATCATTTTCTGAAATTTTATCATCTAAATCTATATCAGAATAAAAACCATTTTTTGAAATATTACTTTCCGCGATTTTGGCAGTCGGCCAGATGTTTTTAACTGCGTAATTTAGTAAATGTATACAAGAATATCGAATTAAATTTACAGCTTTATGATGTTTCTGGTTGATGAATTCTATATAAGAATCTTCTGTTATTAAAGTGTTTAAATGTGAAAAGTTATTATTAACAGAAATTGCAAAAAGAGATTTGATTATGTTAGGGTTTTTATTTTTGATAATATCTATCAACGAAACTGAATGCTCGTATACTTGATGACTTCCATCACAAAATTTCACTACAGGCATTCTTAAATCCTTAATAAAAATTTTAATTGTTCATGATTTAAAGAAATAAATGTTTATGATACCATTTATTTTCATATAAAAAATTTTTGTATAAAAAATATGCTAGTCAAATATTTTTGACTAGCATATCAGCTAAAAACGAGTGTCTACAGCATCTGCTAATTGTTTAATAATTAAAGTGCTATCTTCCCAATTTAAACAAGGATCAGTAATTGATTGTCCATAAACTAATGGTTGATTATCGATTACTGTTTGAAAACCTTCTTGTAAGAAACTTTCAATCATAACTCCAAATATAGATTTAGAACCATGAGAAATTTGATATGAAACAGATTTGGCAACATCTTTTTGGCGAAGATGTTCCTTTAAACAATTGCCATGACTAAAATCAATCATTAAGTATTCTGATAAATTGAATTCACGTAAATATTTTACTGCAGACTTAATATCATCAGCATGATAATTAGGAGTGCTACCACCACGCATAATGATATGTCCATATGGATTACCACTAGTATGATTAATTGTCATTTGGCCATCTTTATTAGGGGCTAAAAACAAATGACGTACCCTTGCTGCACGAATTGCATCAATTGCAATGCGTATGTTTCCATCTGTACCATTTTTAAACCCTACTGGACATGAAAGAGCGGAAGCCATTTCTCTATGAATTTGACTTTCTGTCGTTCTAGCACCAATAGCACCCCAACTGATTAAATCAGCAATAAATTGCCCTATTACCATATCAAGAAATTCTGTTGCTGCAGGCATTCCTAAGGCATTAATATCTAACAATAACTTACGAGCTACTGCTAAACCGTGATTTACTCGAAAACTACCATTTAAATCTGGATCTGAAATTAATCCCTTCCATCCAACAACTGTTCTCGGTTTTTCAAAATATGTACGCATTATAATTTCAAGACGATCTTTATATTTGACACGTAATTCATACAATCGATGTGCGTATTCTACTGCTGCAATAGGATCATGGACTGAGCATGGACCTATTATAACTAGTAATCGAGAATCTTTTCCAGTCATAATACGAGCAATATTTTGTCTAGTTGTAATGACGTTGTCCATGATATCTGAAGTAATAGAATATTGTTTTGCTAATTCAGATGGCGTTACTAATGGATCAATGCGTATTGTACGTAGTTCATCTGTTTTTTTCATTTTTTTCTCTAAATGAATTTTTTCTAGAAAGAATAACAAGATGTGATAAAAAATTATAAAAAACTAAATAATTATACATTGAAATTTCTAATATTTTATAAATATCATCTATAGAAAATTTTTTAAATTTTTAAGAAAAAAAGTTCTAATTAGTAAACTGTAAATAACATAAATATATTAGTTGTTTGATTAAAAATTATTATATACAATTAAACTGTTATTTATATTATCATATTTTATGACTATATTTAATTAAATATATTGACGTTGTCTAATATGATTAGTATTAATGTTTTTCTTTTAAAGAAGATGGGTTCTTTAAAAAAGAAGCAATGGAAATACCATAAATCCATGATATTATTAAACGATAAAATATTACCAATACTACAGGTCCAACAAACACACCTATCATTCCAAACGCTAATAAACCACCAATAACTCCAGATAAAATTAGTAAAATAGGAAAATCAGCACCCATACGTATAAAAAAAGGTCTCAATATATGATCTAATATAAAAACAAGACAACTCCAAATTAATAGTATTGTACCCCAAGTCGTACTATTGTTCCAATAAAGCCATATAATTGAAGGTACTAGAATTGGTAAGGGACCTAATTGTATTAAGCAAGAAAAAACAATAATTATCATTAATAATGCCCAATATGGAACCCCAGAAATTAATAATCCTATGCCAGATAAAACAGCTTGAATTAAAGCAGTGACTGCTACACCTAATGCAACTGCTCTTACTGCTTGTACTGCCAGTAAAATAATAGCATCTCCGTTTTTTAAACTGAGACGTAATGCAAAACGACGTATAGCATTACTTGCTTTTTCACCATTCCAATATAAAATAATACTAAAAAATAACATTAATATTAAATGCATAAAAAACAAGCCACAATTTTTAGCTTGACTAATAAAAAACTCAGTTGTACGTCCCATGTAAGGTTTAATTTCTCGAATTAGCTCACCTCCATCGCCCTCTAATAATTCTTGATAACTAATAAATATTTTTTTACCAATTAAAGGAATATCTTGAAGCCAAATAAGCTCTGGAAATTCTAAAGTATTGGAGCTAAACCAATGAATTAAAGGTATACTCGTTGCAATCAAACTATTTACTACAAAAAAAACTGGAATTATAAATAATAAAAGCAAAATAATAATCATACTTAATACTGCAAATAAACGTTTACCCCATAAAATATTTTGTATCTTTAACATCAGTGGCCAAGTGGCAATTACAATCATGCTAGCCCAAGAAAAGCCTAATATAAATGGATGGATTACTAAAAAGCTTATTACGCTCATAGCAAAAATAAATATTAGTGATAAAATAGATTGCGATAAATCTATTTTTTCTTTTGGATTTTGCATATAATTACTTTACCTCAATATTTTTACATTATAAATGATTTTTGTAAAAATTAATTTAATTTAATGAGACACAAAAATTTCTGTAAAAAAATTATAACATTAAATTTTGTAAAATAATTAATAAAAATAACATTATTGAATATACAAATTTATACAATTAAATTAACCCTGAAAAGGTTTTTAACTAATATTTTTTTAAAACGAAAAAAATTATGAAAAAATATAATATTAACACTTACGTTCCGAAAAAAAATGAATGGAAAGGAATTTCAATTACTAAAAATGCAATAAAACAAATTTTATTTTTAATAGAATCACATTCTGATAATAAAGGAATAAGATTAAGTATCAAAAAATCTGGATGTGCAGGATTTCGTTATACTATGACATTAATTAAAAAATCAGAATCAAAAAAAGAAAAAAATAAAAAAGAAATCACTTTTTTTTATCAAAACATTTTTATTTGTGTTTATTCTAATGAAATGTCTCTTTTAGAGGGAATTGAAATAGATTTTGTAAAAAATAATATTAATAAAATATTTAAATTTACTAATCCTAAAATAGAAAGATTTTGTGGTTGTGGTGAAAGTTTTTCTATTAGTTAAAAAACTTACCAGCAAATCAAACAGTGATTTTTTTTTCCTCTAGATAATAAAGTAAATTTTCCAAATAATTTATCTTGATTTTTAAATAGATGGTTGATTTTAATTTTTTGAGTATTAATAGATATAGCATTTGCAAAAATCATATTTTTAGCTTGTGTTCTAGAAGTAGCTAATGAAGCTAATACTAATGCTTCTTGTAAATCTTTTATTTTTTTTTCTACCTTGATTGCGGGAATACCATCTTGCTTTAACTGTTGAAGATCAGATTCTGTAATATTTTGGAGACCTTTTAAAAAAAGAAATTCTGTAATTCTTTCCACTGCTAATAATTTTTCTTCACCATGTATAAAACGAGTAATATTTTTTGCAAGATCAGTTTTGTCTTCAATAATTTTATTATCAATATATTTTTGTTCTTCTTTTTTTTTAATTTCTGATAAACTGATGAAAGTAAACATTTTTAAAAAATTATAAATATTTTTATCTTCTATATTCATCCAAAATTGATAAAATTTATAGGGGCTAGTTTTATTAGCATCTAACCAAATTGTTCCTGATTCTGTTTTACCGAATTTAACCCCATTAGACTGAGTAAGAAGTGGTACTGTCAAACCATACACTTCTTTCTTAGATTTACGATTTATTAAATGCATTCCTGCGGAAATATTACCCCACTGATCCGCTCCTCCAATTTGTAAGTTTACTTCGTGCATTTGATTTAAAAGAAAAAAATCATATGCTTGTAATAAATTATAAGAAAATTCTGTAAATGAAATACCTTGATCTGGTCTTGATATACGTTGTTTAACTGATGAACGATTAATCATCGTGTTAATTGAAAAATATTTCCCAATTTCACGTAAAAACGATAAAATATTGATTTTTTTAAACCATTTATTGTTATTTAATAACAAAGCACTATTTCGACCACAATTAAAATCTAAAAAACAAGAAATTTGTTTACTAATTTTTTTTGTCCAAATATCAATATTCTTACTACAGTAAAATTCTCTCTCTTTTTGTTTAAAACTAGGATCTCCAATTAAACTTGTAGCTCCTCCTATTAATACAATAGGTTTATGTCCTAACATTTGAAATCTTTTCAGTACAATTAAAGGTAAAAGATGACCTACATGTAAACTTTCTTCTGTAGGATCAAAACCACAATACAGTGATATAAAATTACTTTGAAGAAGTTTTTGTAAATTATCTTTATGCGTAATATGAGAAATTAAACCTCTATCATATAATGTATTAATTAAATTAAAATGACTCATTAAAAAACCTTTTTTTAAGTTAATATCAAAAATACTTTTCATATAACTTATTCTGATAAAATATAATTTTTAAAAATATTTCTTTATTAAAAATAATTTAAGATGTTAATTAGGTTCAATATCTACAAACCATTTTATTGTTTTAGAAATAGAAAATAAATTTATTGTTTGTATACATTCGTTTAATAACTTATTAAGTTGCATACGAGACAAAGATTGAATTAGTAATTGGTAAATTATTTTTTTTGTTTTTAATGAAAAAACTGGATTTGGACCAAAAAACCACAAAATAATATTATATTTATTAGATTTTTTTTTTAACATATTTTTGATTAATTGTAAAAAAATAATATTTTTTTCAGGATTTACATTTTCACAATAAATCATAATTTGACAACACCAAGGTGGTAAAAGAAATTTTTTTCTTATTAATAATATTTCATTAGCAAAAAAGTGATACTTATTATCAGATAAATTATTTAAAATTGACTTTTCTAAATATGATGTTTGTACTGAAATTGTAGGTAAATTTTTTTTATACTTAGTTAATTGAATCAAATTAAAGTACAATTGTAAAAAATATTCCATATTCCGAAATTCAAAAGAAAAAAAATAATTATCAATACAAAGTAAACTAATTAGCGTTACATATGGAAAATAATAATTTTGAACAATTTCTTCTGTTGAAAAAATAACACAAGGAGTAGAAAATAAAAAATCAAAACAAGTTTTATCAAACATTTCTTTCTTTATGTGGTTTTTATTTAACAAAAAAAATATTTTTTTATCAGGAAAAATATCCTGTAGCATATTTTTTAATTTTTCTATACTTAAATTTATTACCATTAAAGATAAAGAATAACATTTATAACAAAATAATGGTTTTTTAATTTTTATTAAACAAAATTTACAAAATAAAATATTTTTATACTCGTTAGATTCAAAATAAGTTTTACAATTATGACATGTAAATATCCATTGACATTGACTGCACTTTAACACAAAGAAAAAAAAACTTTTTTTATTAAAAATTAATAACGCCTGTCCTGTCTTACAATGTTGAATAATCTGATTAATCAAAGAAAGAGAAAGACCAAGTTTTACTTTTTCTCGTTTAAGATTGATAATATTTTTATGAAATTGTACTGAATAATCATATTTTTTAATATTTATATTAAAATATTTTCTACATAAAATATTATGTAAAGTTTTTAATGAAGGAGTTTCTGAATCTAAAATTATAGGTATTTTTTCTTTATATGCTCTTAATATTGCTATATCTTTAACATGATATCTACATTTTTCTGTATTCTTATAATTTAAGTTATGTTCTTCAAAAATAAGAATAGCACCTAATTTAAAAAAAGGCAAAAAAACACTTTTTTTCGTACCAACAATAATAGAACTTTCTCTATTTTTTATTTTTATCCAGTTCTTGAAATACTGAGTATGTGTTAAATTTGAATGAATAATATCGATACCAACATCAAAAAATTTTTTTAAAAAAAATATAATTACATGTATATGTTTAATATACGGCACTAATATTAACAATTGCAATTTTTGATTTAATATTAATTGAACAAAATTCAAATAAAATTTAATTTTTTCATATAAACTTTTTTTAGTATATAACCAACATGAAAATTTTTTTTTCTTCAATATTTTGCTAATAAAAATTGTATGTTTTTTATTTAAAAAAAGTTTTTTTTTCATTTGAAAAAAAGGTTTTTTAATAAAAGATTCTGGATGAAGAACATTTAATTGACATAAACCTTTTATCTGTAAATTTTTTAAAATTCTTCTAGATAAATTATATTTTTTTAATTCAGAGTTTAAAATACTATGTTTTTTTAAAATCAATAAAGCATTAAATTCTTGTTTCTTATTTTTTAAAGTAAGTAAATTTTTTTCTTTTCCTGTATTTGTAATAGTCCATTGATAAAAAATCTGATCTTTTATAATATAATCTTTATGTAAAATGTTTGGTAAAACAGAAAAAAACAAATTACCAATAGGACAGTGATAATTTTTACTAATCCATATTAAAATCTCTAATGAAACATCACTATAACATGATTTAGTATCAATTAAATTTTTAACATGCTTTAAATTTAATTGATCTCTCTCTAGAGTTTTACAAATAGAAATTATAATTCCCACTATATATTTAGAACGAAAAGGAACAACTATTCGCCCGCCAATAATAGGTGGCATTAAATCAGCAGACATAATATATTTAAAACATTGTCGAATCGGAAAAGGTAAAACAACGTTTACAATAATCACATGTACACCTATAAACTATATATTAATGTTTTTCTTTTTAAATTCACATAATTTATGTATTAAACAAATATTACATTTTAATTTTCGTGCAGTACACACATATCTCCCATGTAAAACAAACCAATAATGAATTTGTGATTTAAAAGTACTAGGAACTACTTTATTTAGTTTTTTTTCAACTTCTAAAACATTTTTACCATTAGCAAAATTAGTACGATTAGAAACTCTAAAAACATGTGTGTCAACAGCAATAGTTTTTTGTTTAAACAATACATTTAAAATTACATTAGCTGTTTTTCTACCTACACCAGGAAACAACTCTAACTCATCGCGAGTGTTGGGTATTTTCCCTTTAAATTGAGTTAATATTAAATAAGAAGTTTTAATAATATTTAATGCTTTAGTATGATATAAACCAACATGTTTAATATATTCTTCAAGACGTTTTAAACCTAATGATAAAATACCTTCAGGTGTATTCGCAATTTTAAATAATATTTTAGTAGTTTTATTCACAATTATATCAGTAGATTTAGCTGATAGCATTACAGATAACAATAATTCAAAATCTGAGCAAAAAATCAACTCTATTTTAGGATTAGGATTATGTTTTAAAAACAGTAATAAAATTTTATAACGTTTATCTTTATTCATATTAAATATTTTTATTTTTTCTTGTACAGACACACCTAAAATGACTAGACATTAATTTTTTTTTATTATATAAATCTATGCTGTTCTTAATAGCAATTATAGAACCTAATATAAAAAAACCACCCGGGGGTAAAGCAGCTAAAATTACAGAAACATGTTTATCAAATATTTTAATAAAAAAAGAATCATCTAGATTTAAAATAATTTTATTTATACCAAAAAATAATGTTCCATTACCTAATATTTCACGTATTATACCAATTATAAGCATAGATATTGTAGAACCTAAACCTATTAAAAAACCATCAAAAAAAGACACCAATATAGAACTTTTATATGCAATGATATCAGCTCTTCCTAAGACAATACAATTAGTAACTATTAATGGAATAAAAACTCCTAATGACTGATATAAACTAAATTGATATGCATGAATTAACATTTCTATAGCAGTAACAATAGACGAAATTAATATCATATAAATAGGAATTCTTAAATTTTTAGGTATAAATTTCTTAAAACAAGAAACTAAAGTATTAGTTATCATTAAGACTAAAGTAGTTGTTATTCCTAATCCTATCGCATTAACACAATTTGTCGTCATTGCTAAAACTGGACATAATCCTAATAATTGCACAATAGATGCGTTATTTTCCCATAATCTATTTTTTAAAAAATTTTTACATGTCATAAATATGTTCATTCGCAAGATCTAAAATAGATGATATATTTTTAATAAAAAGAACTGCTCTTTTCACCGCATTACTTACTGCCTGTGGAGTGATTGTAGCTCCTGTAAATTGTTCAATTTTTCCTCCATATTTTTTTAATAAACAACTAGTATCTTCTTCAGAAGATACATAAATATTAGAAAACTTAGTAATCCAATTAGAAATTGATAATTCAATTTTATCTCCGATTCCTGGAGTTTCCTTATGAGACAATATCCGTACTCCAATAATTTTACCGTCAAAATATGCCGCTACTAACATATGAATTGAACCTGAATAACCATCAGGAGCATTCGCTTCAACAATAGCTCCTTGTGCTTCCTTTTTTTTATCTAATAATAACCATAAATTATGAGTTTTATCATCTCCCAAAAAGTTATTTTTTACTTTGTATAATTTTCTTTCAAATTTATTTAACACTTGCGGAGATAAAAGCTTTTCTAATAAAAGATCTTCTTTTTTTTGATTTTGATCAACTATTTTAGTTTCAGTTATTTTATTTATTAAAATTATACTAATAATAGAAAAAATAGAAAAAAAACTAATTAAAAAAGCGTTTTTTAATATTTTTATGTACATTTTGATGAATTTTTATGGCCATATCCAGATGTTTGAGTACAATGATCAATTAGTGGAACTAGCATATTGGCGAATAAAACTGAAAATGCTATTGCATCTGGATAATCGCTATAATTACGAATAACCCAGGTCAGAACACCAATTATTATCCCAAAAACTATCTTTCCTAAATTAGTACAAGAAGTAGTAACTGGATCTGTAGCAATAAAAAAAGCACATATCATTGTTCCTCCAGAAAAAAAATGTATTAAAGGAGATAAAAACAATTCTTTCGAATAAAAAAAAGAAATAATTGATATACTTCCTAAAGCACTTAAAAAACTTATTGGAATACGCCAACAAATTACTTTTTTGAACAGTAAAAACATCCCTCCTAAACAAAAACTGATATTTATATATTGCCAGCTATTTTGAATATTAATATTTAGATGTGTATTATTTTCTACTTGATAAAAATGTTTTAAATGATTTTGTATTTTAAAATTATTTAAAGGTGTTTCCTCAGTAAAAAAATCAGGAACTAAATAAAAATTAGTATTTTCGATATTAAAAATAGAATATTTCAAAAAAATGAGATTTAAAGACTGTTGAATCTCATTTAAAGAAAACAAAGCGTAATTTCGTTCGTTCCAATTATTCATCTCAATTGGAAAAGATATTAATAAAACCGCATAACCTAACATAGCTGGATTAAATATATTTTGGCCAATTCCACCATACAAATGTTTTCCAATAACAATAGCAAAAAACATTCCAATAATTATCATCCACCAAGGAACAATAGGAATACTCAATCCAAATAAAACTCCAGTCAAAATAGCAGAATTATCTTGTAAATGAGTTCTAATAGTTTTTAGACGTATTTTTAATACTATCGTTTCTAATAATAAAGCAACGATTACAGAAAAAAAAATTTGTATTAAACTTGCACTACCAAAAAAATAACATTTAGCAATTATGCCAGGAATACAAGCTACAATTACTATAAACATTATTTTTCTAACACTAGAAACATAATATATTTTAGGAAACATCATTGGTTATATATCATCTATTAAGAATAAATAAGTTTATTGTTTTTGTTTTATACGTGCTATCGCTGCAGCAACTATTTCTTTTCGTTGATTTTTTTCAGCAATATTTATATATTGATGTTTGACATGCATAGATTTTGTTTTATTCTCATTGAGAAGATATTTATCTTTATTGTTAATGAATTTTTTTTGAGCTAATAATCGTTCTTCTCGTTTTTTAAAACGAAGAAAAGATGACTTTTTAAAGTTTTTTTCTATGTTTATATTTTTGAGAATATTTTTTTCTTCTGTAAAAAATTTCACTAACGGAATATAACTCGGACAAACTTTTTCACATGCTTTGCACTCAATACAATCTAAAACATTATATTTTCTCGTTTTTTCATGAATGTTATTTTTAGCATATAAATAAATTTGTTGGGGCAGTAGATTTACTGGACATACATTGGAACAGTAATCACATCGAATACAGTGATAATTAATAGTATTTTTATATTGTATTGTATTAAATCGAAAAAAAATAAAATTATTTGTTTTTAGTATTGAATAATTTAAGTTATTTATTTTTTTTCCCATAAATGGACCTCCTAAATATACACTTAAATCCAAATTTTTTTCATCTACTTGATTACTTAAAAAATGTTTTATTGGAGTGCCTATTCTAGTCCAAAAATTTCCTGATAAAAAATCTCGATCACTTAAAATAGTAATAATTCGTTCAGTTAAAGGTTTACCATCAATAACTGATTGTTTGATAGCATATATTGTCGCAACATTGAACACAAGATATCCTATATCTATAGAATGTTGATTATAAGGTATTTCTTGACCTGTTAAGGCTTTTACTAAAATTTTACTACTGCCTCCAGGATATTTTTTTTTGATGATACAAATTTTAAATAATGAATCATTTTTAATTAAATGAGAAATTTTTAAAATAGATTCAATTTTATCTTCTTGAATTGCAATTAAAACAATTTTAATTGAATTTATCCAACAAATAATCTTACATCCTATAAGGATGTCACTAAAATGATTATTTATTAGACAATAATCTGCTGTTATATATGGTTCACTTTCTACAGCATTAACAATCAAAGTATGTGCTTTATTCATAGCTAACATTAATTTTTTTGCAGATGAAAATTCAGCACCACCAAGACCCACAACACCTGATTGATAAATTTTTTTAATTAATTTTTCAGAAGTATATTGTTTATAGTTTTGAATAGGTTTTAATCGGATCCATTGATCTAAATAATCTGGTACAACTACAATTTTTAAAATTTTCTTCTTATTTTCAGTAAAATCAGAACTAAAAGAAATATCTTTTATCCAACCTGATGTTGGTGAATGAACAGGAACAATATTATCATTACCAAAAATCAAGGGTTGTCCACGCAATATTTTTTGATTTACTTTTACACGTATTTGTTTATCACTAAAATTACCTTTAATCATAATAAAAAATATTTTAGGAAGAAGTGACTTTTGTAAAAAATGATCATTTAGTTTATTTTTTTTATATGAATATTTTACACCACCTTGAAAATTATATTTTTTTTTATATTAAAAAAACTAAAAATTGTTTTTTTCCATAATGCTATTGAAAAAATTTTTTTTAAAATATTTTTGTTACATAATAATTTTATAACATTCATAATTATCTTGTTTTTATCTTGATACAATTAGTCGGACAATGTAATAAACAAATATTACAACCTGTACAAAAATTTTGTAAAACTGTATGTATAAAATTTGGTGCACCAATAATTGCATCTACTGGGCAAAAAAGAACACATTTTGAACATCCTACACAATTTTCTTCATCAATCCATGCAACTGTATGAAATATTTTTACATCTTTAATAACAACATTATTAATAGGTTTTTCTATATTTAATAAATTAGAAATTTCTAATATAACATTACTTCCTCCAGGAAGACATTTGTTAATTTTTTCAGAATTTTTCACTATTGCAGTTGCATAGGGATAACATCCAGGATATCCGCATTGCGCACATTGACTTTGAGGTAATAATTCATTTACAGATTCGATAACGGGATCTTTTTTTAATTGACATTTATAAGAAGTAAAACCTAATATGATTCCAAATAAAAAAGATATCATAGCAAAAATAAAAATCGTTAGCATCATTAAATTTTTACCAAACCCTTAAAGCCCATAAAAATAATAGACATCATACTAACAGTAATTAAAACAATAGGAGCACCTTGAAACGGTAAAGGAATATCAGATAAAACTATACGTTCACGTATACAAGAAAAAATAATCATGACTAAAGTAAATCCCAAAGATGCACTAATACTATAAAATATAGACTCTAAAAATGTATAATTAGAATATAAGTTAAATAATGGAATTGCTAAGACTGTGCAATTAGTTGTAATTAAAGGAAGAAAAATTCCAAGTGTCCTATATAATATAGGACTAGTATTACGTAATACAATTTCTAAAAATTGAACACTACATGAAATAATTAACATATAAGCTATAATTTTTAAATAAGTTATATCCAATGGTAATAAAATGAAAAAATTTACTAACCATAAAAAAATTGACGACATACAAACAACAAAGGTAGTTGCAAAACTCATTCCAATAGCAGTTTTTAAGTTATTTGAAGAACCTAAAAATGGACATAAACCAAGAAACTTTACTAAAATAAAATTATCAATTAATATATTAGATATAAAAAATAAAAAATAATGTTTCATGTATAAAAACCATCATCCATATATTGTTCTATATAAGTTTTATTTAAAAATAATGTTAATATTTTATTATCTTTTGAATATGATTGATTGTGTATTAATTAAATATTCAGTAGTATCTACAATCGTTCGAGTATAAAAATCTACTTCGATGTTCATTAAACTACCTTTTTTTTTACTACCTATTGTAGTACTCAATAAAGTTTGAGGTATTAGATTAATAGAAAATTCATTTTCAGAGACATTTCCAACAGTCAAACTAATTCCATCAATACAAATAAATCCTTTATAAAAAATATATTTCATTAAATTTTTATCTTGTAATTTTAACCATAAAATATAATTTTTATCAAATTTTAATATTTTAGTGACTTTAACTGTATTCATCACATGACCAGATATTATGTGACCACCAATTTCATCTCCATATTTCACTGATCTTTCAATATTTATCTTATCTCCAATATTTAGAATCCCTAAATTAGTCTTTTTTAGAGTTTCCTGTATGACATCGCATGTTATATAATCATAGTCAATAGACTTAACAGTTAAACAACATCCATTATGTGCTATTGAATCACCTATTTTTAAATTTTTAGATAAAACAGATGGAAGTTGCACAGTGATGACATGTATTTTTTTTTTCTTTTTTATAGAAACAATACTAGCAATTCCATTTACAATACCTGTAAACATAACATTTCCTCAACAGCATAATACTTTTAATCTTTTTAAGAATTTTAATGATATCATAACGGAAAATAAATAAAAAAATATCAATTTTTAATTAAAATATTTGTATATTATATCAATAATAATATATAATTGAAATATTAAAAACATTAAATAAAAATTTAAGTTCTTACGTTCGTAGCTCAATTGGTTAGAGCACTATCATGACATGATAGAAGTTAGTGGTTCAAGTCCACTCGAACGTATTAAAATATTTTAATAGGTTTTTTTTGATAAGAAAAATTATAACACTCACAAATAACAAATCATTCGTAATAGCTTATAGTGGTGGATTAGATTCTACAGTTTTACTTTATAAACTTATTGCGATAAAAAAAATCATTTCTGATATCAAAATACGTGCGATTCACATCAATCATAATTTGACTTTATCTTCTAAAAAATGGGTCAAACATTGTACAGAACATTGTAAAAAAAATTCTGTACCATTATCTATTAAAAATCTTCATCAAGATAAAAACAATTCTGAAGAAAAATTGAGAATAAAACGATACAACATTATGTATCATAATTTATCTTCTGAAGAAATACTTCTTACCGGCCATCATATGAACGATCAATGTGAAACATTTTTTTTATCTTTAAAACGGGGCAGTGGTCCTACTGGTCTTTCTGGTATGTCTTTTGAAACTATATTTGGTCAAAAAAAAATTATTCGCCCTTTTTTAAATAAAACAAAAAAAGAATTACAATTATGGGCTAAACGTAAAAATTTAACTTGGATTGAAGATTTTAGTAATTTTGAAACTCATTACGATCGTAACTATATTAGGCATAAAATTATTCCGATAATAGAAAAAAAATGGCCATTTTTTTTAAAAAACTGTTTGCGTACGATAAAAATATGTAGAGAAGAAACAATCTTACTAAATCAATTTCTTCTTGAAAAAATTCAAAATTTTATAAACTTTGATAACTCTTTAAACATTAAATATTTTAAAAACATTCAAAAAAAAACATGTACTGCATATATTAGACGATGGCTTGCACTACAAACAATAAAAATGCCATCATATAACACAATTCAATCTATATATAATGAAATAGTTTGCAGTCGTGCAGATGCAAATCCCAAAATAATTTTATGTAAACACGAAATCAGACGTTATAAACAATCAATATATTTTTTAAAAATACAAAAAAAAATAAATAATACTTTTTTATTTTGGCACAACATAACTACTAAATTAGTTCTTCCTAATAATTTAGGAAATTTAATACAAGATGAAAGAGGGATTAGTCTTCCACAACCTAAAACAAATGAATTAATTAATATTCGTTTTCAATATGAAGGTAAAATTTTAATTATAGGAAGAAATAAAAAAAGAAAAATTAAAAAAATTTGGCAAGAAAACAATATTCCCCCTTGGTTACGCAATCAAATTCCTTTGTTATTTTATAATAATACATTTATTAGTGCATTAGGTGTATTTATTATTAATTTAAAAAATAGAAATAAAAAAAAGTGGAAAATATCTTGGAAAAACGATTTTAAATTCAATAATTCTACCTTTTCTTTTTACTAGAAAAATTTTTTTATTTGATCAAAATTCATTAAATATTTTTATTTATATAAATTAATTAATGTATCAATTTTTTTAAAATCAATTCTTTTATATAATGGAATAAATTTCTTTAATTTATGACATAATAAAGGAGAATTAATATTATTCCAAGTTAAATATGACATTAAAAAAGATTCAGTTTTCATTGCAAGATCTGGTAATATTGGTTTTAAAAAAATCATAACTATTCTAAATAAATTAATCCCCATAGTACAAATTTCTTGTAATTTGTACATATTACGTTCTGTTATTTTGATATTCCACGGTTTTTTATCATTAATATAACAATTAGCTATGCTCATTAATCTCATAGATTCTCGTGTAATAACATTAAATTCACGATTTTCAAAACACTTTCTAATCATACTTCCTTGATCTACAAAATACTGATATAATGTATTATCACTTAATTTATCGGATAAATATCCATTAAAATACTTTTCTATAAAACTAATTGTTCTAGAAGGTAAATTAACTAGTTTATTTACAATATCACTATTTATTTTTTGCACAAAATCTTTTAAATTAATTTCAATGTCATTTATATTGTTTGTTAATTTACTAGCATAATAATAACGTAAGCTATCCGAATCAAAAACTTTAATCCAATCTTTTGCTTTAATTAATCCAATACTACGTGATTTAGATAATTTTAATCCGTTCATAGTAAGATAACCATGTACAAATATACGATTAGGCTTTCTTAAAGAAGAGGCTTCCAATATTGCAGGCCAAAATAAAGTATGAAAATAAATAATGTCTTTTCCGATAAAATGATATAATTCATAATTAGAATTTTTATGCCATAGTTCATTAAAATTTAATTTTTTATTTTTATTACAAAGGTTTTTAAATGCACTTATATAACCAATAGGAGCATCCAACCAAACATAAAAATATTTTTTCGGAAATTGTGGGATTTTAAATCCAAAATACGGTTCATCTCTAGAGATGCCCCATAATTTTAAACCCGTTTTAAACCATTCTTCTGTTTTTTTTATAACTGGGCGTTCTAAAACACCAGAATGTATCCATTTTTTTAACATATCGGTAAAAAAAGGTAAATTAAAATATAAGTGTTTAGTACTTTTTAAAATAGGAGTGTTACCAGAAATTACAGATATAGGATGAATTAAATCTATTGATTCATAAGTTGCGCTACATATTTCACAATTATCACCATATTGATCATCTGAACGGCAAATTGGACATTGTCCTTTTATAAATCTATCGGGGAGAAATATTTTTTTTGTATTATCATACAACTGAAAAATGTTTTTCTCTTTAATTAAACCTTTTTCATTTAATATTCTAAATATTTGTCTTGATAAATATAAATTTTCTATACTATGTGTAGAATGATAATTATCATAAGAAATATTAAAATTAAAAAAATCTTTTTCATGTTCTTTTTTGATTTTTTTAATTAAATCTTTTGAAGATATTTTTAAATTTTCAGATTTTAACATAATAGCAGTACCATGTGCATCGTCAGCAGAAACAAACCATACTTCATGACCACGCATTCTATGATAGCGAACCCAAATATCTGCTTGAATATGTTCGAGCATATGACCTATATGAATAGAGCCATTGGCATAAGGTAAAGCACAAGTTACTAATATTTTTCTGAGTATGTTTGGCATAAGATTTTATTTTTGAAATAAAGAGTATCATATATAAAATAAAATAAATCGTAAACTATTCTTTTTTACAAAATTTTTATTCTCTATTAATTCGACTTGGTATCACTCCATCTTGACTTTTATATTTAGCATCATATCGAGCATGATAAGGATGTAATACTGACTTAGAAAGAACTTCAAAGCTAATAGCTGCTATTTTCATTTTAGGTCGCAATAATAAAGTTAATTTTCCAGCATTAAACATTTCTAATACAATATTACCCTTCCATCCTGGATCAATACGATGTGCAGTAGCATGAATCATTAAACCTAATCGGGCTAAAGAAGAACGGCCATCTAACCATCCTACTAAATTATTTGGAATCGTAAAACTTTCAAAAGTAGAAGAAAGTACTAAAGAATTAGGTTGTAGAAATAATGGTTTATCTTGAGAAAAAACTATTTCATCACTCATAACTTCTTTTAAGGATTCCGTTGTGTTATCTTTTAAATTACTCAAATCAATATAAGATCTTACATGATCATTAAAAAAACGAAATTTATTACTAAGATGTATATCAACAGTAATACCATGAATTAATTGTTTTTGAGGGAAAGGTTCAATGATTAATTTTTTTCTATTCAACCATTTTTGAATATCTGTGTCGCATAAACGCATTATTATCCCTATTAAAAATAAATCTAATTTAATAAAAAATTGTTATTATTAAATATAATAGCAGAGATATTTTTTTTACATCATCTGCTATTTACATGTTTAAATGTAAAACGTTGATTTTATAATTAATATATTTTTATATAAAATCCTGAAAAAATTTTGATTTTATTAAAAATAAAATTATTTTTTTTCTAACCAATTTGTGTGAAAATAGCCAGATCGATCAGTTCTTCGATAAGTATGAGAACCAAAATAATCTCTTTGAGCTTGTATAAGATTAGCAGATGAATGAACAGTACGATAACTATCATAATATGATATTGCAGTAGAAAATGCAGGTATAGCAATGCCATTTTTTACTGATTCAACCACTATTTTCCGTAATGAAGTTTCATATTTATTAGCTATTTTTGAAAAATAAGGAGTTAATAATAAATTAACAATCTTTTCATTATAGGAATATTCTTCTGTTATTTTTTGTAAAAATTTTGCTCTAATAATACATCCAGATCTGAAAATTTTTGCGATTTCACCATATTTTAAATCCCAATTATACTTTTCTGAAGCTTTTTTTAATTGAGAAAACCCTTGAGCGTAAGAAATAATCTTGCCTAAATATAAAGCACGTCTAATTTCTTCAATAAAAATTTTTTTATCTTTTATGACACCTCTTTCTATATTAGGACCCGTTAATATCTTTGATGCAGCAACACGTTGTGATTTAAGAGATGATAAATAGCGTAAAAATACAGATTCAGTGATCAATGAAAGAGGTTCACGAAGTTCTAGAGCATCTTGACTTATCCACTTTCCCGTACCTTTATCTTCTGCAACGTCTAAAATACAATCTATTAAATAATTTCCATTATTATCTTTTGCAAGAAAAATATCTTTTGTTATATCAATTAAATAACTATTTAATTCACCTTGGTTCCATTCAGAAAAAGTGTTTGCTAATTCTTTGTTACTCATATTTAATAAATATTTTAATAAAAAATACGATTCTGCAATAAGTTGCATATCTCCATATTCAATACCGTTATGTATCATTTTTACATAATGTCCAGCACCGTTTGGTCCGATGTAACTTACACATGGTTCATTTTTAAATTTTGCTGATATATTTTTCAACATAGAAGATACTAATTTATACGCTTTTTTTTGGCCTCCAGGCATAATTGACGGGCCATTTAAAGCTCCTAATTCACCTCCAGAAACTCCCATTCCAATAAAATTAATACCCTTATCAGATAACTCATCGCTTCTTCGAATAGTGTCTTTATAAAAAGTATTTCCACCATCAATTAATATATCTCCTTTTTCTAAATAAGGAGTAATTAATTTAATAGTTTCATCAGTTGCTTTTCCAGATTGAACCATTAATAAAATACATCTAGGTTTGATGAGTGAGCTAACAAATTCTTCGATAGTAAAATATGGAAAAATTTTTTTTTCTGAATTTTGTTTAATAATTCCTTCTGTTACTGATTGTGTTCTATTATATATAGAAACAGTATAATTTTTATTCTCAATATTTAATGCTAAATTGCGCCCCATTACAGCCATTCCTATAACACCAATTTGCTGTTTTGACATTTTGTTCTCCAACTCAAATAGTTTTAAAAAATATTTTTATTTACAAGTTTTATTATAAATAATATTACAACTATTTTTCATTTATTAAAAACAAAATATTAAAATAACGTTTCTGTTCATTTAAAATACAAATACATGTTCATGTAATATTATTTTTGATTGTAAAATAAAAAGAAATCAACTGATATCACATTTAATAAATTGCAAAAAAGTGCAATATCGATTATATGCATTTATTATGATCGAATTTTAATACTAATATGAAAAATTAATTTTAAATAGAAGAAAATTAAAACATATGAAATAAATTTTGAATAATAAACCAAACATATTTTCAAAAAAGACTGTTATTTTTGTTTATTTCTTTTTTTTAAGTTATTGAGCACCATATTAAAATTTAAATCTTGATCATGTAAAAGCACAATTAAATGATAAATTAGATCAGAAGATTCATTAATTAATTCATTTTTATCTTTTTTCATGGCTGCTAATATTGTTTCTACAGCTTCTTCACCAACTTTTTGTGCTATACGACTTGTACCAGATTTATATAATCTGTTTGTATATGAATTATATATATCTGTTGTTTTGCTGTTTTCTATAATATCTTCTAATTTAGTTAGAAAATTTACATCATTTTCTTTTGAAGAAAAACAACTTGTATTCCCTAAATGACATGTTTTTCCTATAGGTTCTACTAATAATAAAAGTGCATCGTAATCGCAATCTACAATAATTTTAATTACTTTTAAATAATTTCCTGATTTTTCTCCTTTCGTCCATAAACGATTCTTAGTACGAGAATAAAATGTTACTAAACTTTTTTTTTGCGTTTCTAATAACGCTTCTTTATTCATGTATGCATGCATTAAAACTTCTTGAGAAAAATAATTTTGTACTATAACTGGCAACATGCCATTAGTTTTTATCCAATTAAGATTTAATAGATTTTGTTGATTTAACATATTCTAATTTCTATACCTTTTTTAACTAAAAAATTTTTTAAAATTTTTATATTTACTGTATTTTTATGGAAAACCGATGCTGCCAAAACTCCATCTACATTAGCTTCGTGTAAAGCATTATAAAAATGATTCATATTTCCAGCTCCGCCTGATGCGATTAAAGGTACATGACAAATATCTCGTATCTTACAAAGTTGTACAATATCATAACCTTTTTTTAATCCATCATTATTCATCATATTTAAAACAATTTCACCAGCTCCTTTATCTTGAACTTGCTTTACCCAGTCAGACGTTTTCCAATTCGTTTGATAAGTTTTTTTGATATCTCCTGTATATTGTTTAACCATATAACATTTTTTATCTTTATCATACCAAGAATCGATTCCTACTACTGTACATTGGATACCAAAACGTTTTGAAATTTTTGTAATTAAATTAGGATCTGTTAAAGCTGAAGAATTAATTGATATTTTATCTGCACCACTAGATAAAACATTTTTTGCATCTTCTACACTTTTAATTCCTCCAGCAACACAAAAAGGTATATTTATTACTTTAGCAATTTTTTTTATCCAACTTTTATCAACTAATTGATTTTTTGTTGCAGCAGTAATATCGTAAAATACAAGTTCGTCTATACCTTCATTTGCATAACGTTCAGCAAGTGGCAATATGTCACCAATCACTTCATGATGTTTAAATTGTATTCCTTTCACAACTACACCATTACTCACATCTAGACATGCTATTATTCTTTTTGCCAACATCTCAAAGCATCCTCTATAGTGATCTTTTTTTCTAATAAACTACGACCAATAATAATATGTTGAATCCCTGTTTTTTTGAGATCCACAATATCTTGTAAAACTGACACTCCTCCAGAGGCTTGAAATTCTATATTTTTAAACAATGTTGTAATTTCTTGATATAATTTGATATTAGGACCCAGTAATGTACCGTCTTTAGATATATCAGTGCATAACACATGTTTTAATTGACTAAAAGAAAAATATTCAATAATCTCTTCGAATAAATAATTAGTTTGTTTTTGCCATCCATTAATACATATTTCTTTTTCACCAAGATAGTTAATCTTTAAATCTAATGCCAAAACAATTGCATCCGAACCATAAATATTCAACCATTTTTTTACGTCTTTTCTATTTGTGATTGCAACAGAACCAATTACTACCCTTTTAGCTCCTAGTTCAAAGAGAATATCTATATCTTTTTGATTTCTTATACCTCCACCAACTTGTATAGGAATAGTCGTGTGATTAAGGATTTTTTTTAATAGTTTTAATTGTCTATTATTACTATTTTTTGCTCCATCCAAATCAACTATGTGAACTAGTTTTACTCCTTTTGATGCATATTTCTCTAAAGATTCATATAAATTTATATCATAGTTCTTTTGATAAGCATAGTCACCTTGATACAAACGCACTGCTTTACCATTTATTAGATCAAATGCAGGAATAATCATGAAACTACATCTCCAAAAAATTCTTTAATAATTGAGAACCTATTTTACCAGATTTTTCTGGATGAAATTGCACTCCAAAAAAATTGTTTTTTTGTATAACTGAACTAAAATTCATACCATAATTAGTTACAGACAAAGTATATTTATTAACAGGAACTATATAACTATGAACGAAATAAAATCTTGAATTATTTGGTATATCTTTAAATAACGCATGACATTTATTAAATGAAATTTGATTCCATCCTATATGAGGTAAAGGTAAATTATTAGTTTTTAAATGTAATACAGACGTTTTAACAACACCAATAGTTTTTACTCCATTGGATTCTTCACTAAAATTGCAAAAAATTTGCATTCCAAGACATATACCTAAAATTGGATTCGTAAATGTTTTTATAATATCAACTAATTTTTTTTGAGATAAAAAATTCATTGCAGCTAAAGCTGTACCCACTCCAGGTAAAATAATTTTTTTAGCGTTTTTTACTATAGAAGGTTCAGCAGTAATCATACAACAATAACCTAGTTTTTCAATTGCTGATTTAATTGAAGTGAAATTAGCACAATCAGTATTTAATATGATGATTTTCCCCATTATAAAAGTCCTTTAGACGTTGGTAATTTATTTCCTTCTATTTTAATAGCTTCACGTAATGCTCGTCCAAACGCTTTAAATAAACTTTCAATGCAATGATGATCATTTTCACCTTTAGCACATAAATGAAGTGTAATTTTCATAGAATATGCTAGAGAATAAAAAAAATGTTCAATCATATCAGTGTTTAAATCACCAACTATTTGATAATTGAATTTTGCTTGAAATTTTAAATATGGACGATTTGATATATCTATAATACAACTAGATTGGCTTTCATCCATGGGAACATAAAAACCAAATCTACATAAACCATTTTTTTTTCCTAATGCTTGAAATAAAACTGTTCCAAGTGCAATTGCTGTATCTTCTACAGTATGATGATCATCAATATCAATATCACCTTTCGTAAAAATATTCATGTAAATTCCACTATGTACTGCTAATTGATCTAACATATGATCAAAAAACTTAATACCAGTATTAATTTGACTATTTTCTTCTGAATCTAAAGAAACTTGTATTTGGACTGCAGTTTCTTTTGTTTTTCTGCAAATTTCTGCATATCTATTATTTTTTGTAATTTTATTTACAATATGAATCCAATTAAATGCATTTTCTTCATATTGAAGACCTGTTATTTGCATATTTTTAGCTAACATCATATCTGTATCACGATCACCAATAACATAGCTACGATTTTTATCTATATTGCCTAGCCATGGTTCTAACATTTTAATTTTAGGTTTACGACATTCACAGTTATCACTTTCAACATGAGAACAAATTAATATATCATCAAATATTATATCTTCTGAACGAAAAATGTTTAACATAAAAAAATGAGGTTTATTAAAACTTTCTAAAGTAAAACCTTTACTACCAAGTTTATCTTGATTAGTAACCATAATTAATTTATAATCTAACATTATTAATTTACGTAAAGAAGAAATCACATATTTTTTAAAAATTAATTTATTGATTGAATCTACTTGAAAAGTATCTATGGGTTCATTAATTAATGTACCATCTCGATCAATAAATAATATTTTATCTTTCATTTAGACCCCTTTTAGATATTTTTTAGAAAAAAACTTAATTTCTTCAATCAAACGCGAACATTCTAAATGCGTTCCTACTGTAATTCGTAAACATTGCTTTAAATTTATCTTATGATCTTGATTTCTCACAATAATACCTTTTTCCCATAACATTTGAAAAATTTCTTCAGACATGAAAAATTGTACTAGTATATAATTAGTATTACTTTGAAATATTTTTTTTACGGAAGAAATTTTCTTTAATTTATTAATTAACCAAACACGATTAGCATTTAAATCTAATACTCTATTTTGCATTAATTTAATATAATTTTTATGCAAAGATTCAAGTGCTATACTAGCAGTAGGTATAGATATTGGATAAGGACTGATTATTTTATTTAAAATGTTAATAATTTCTTTTTGTGCTAAAACAAAACCACATCGTATTCCAGCTAAAGCGAATGCTTTAGACAATGTTCTTAAAATCACTAAATTAGGATATTTTTTTAAATATAATGTCATACTTTCTTTAGGTAAAAATTCAATATATGCTTCATCTACTACAACTAAAGATGTATTTAGTGTCATTTCTAATAAATCAAAAAGATCTTTTTTTGAACACGTACTACCGGTTGGATTGTTAGGATTACAAATATATATTAATTTTACTGAATTTAAATTTAATTTAATATTCAACAAATCTAATTGCCAAGTATTTTTAATCGTAGGTACTTCTTTATATTTAATGTTATATATTTCAGCATTCACCCTATACATATCATAAGTAGGTGGACAATAAATAATTGCATCTTTTCCTGATTCACAAAAAGCTCTTATTAACAACTCAATTCCTTCGTCTGCTCCTCTTGTCACTAAAATCTGATTAGTAGATAATCTTACATAATCAGCGTAAGCAGAAATTAAATCAATAGGTTGACATTCTGGATAACGATTTAATAGTTTTTTTTTAAATGAAAGTTCAACAGATACGGGCGATTCATTTGCATTTAGCCAGACGTCACCATGTTGTCCTCCAATTCGTCTTGCAGATTGATAAGGTTGTAATTTTTGTACATTAATCCTGGCCAATTTAATGAGACTATTGATCATATTTTTTCCTTTTTAAAAAATCTACTCGAATTTTTACAGCGTTTTTATGAGCATCAAGTTGTTCTTCAGAAGATAAAATTTCAATAGTATTAGATAAATCTATTAATCCTTGAGACGTTAATTCTTGAATTAATATACGTTTTTGAAAATCAGCTAATCCTAAAGCAGAATTAGTTAAAGATTTTCCATATGTTGGTAAAACATGATTTGTTCCAGATGCATAATCACCTACAGATTCAGGTGACCACTGTCCTAAAAAAATAGAACTAGCATTTGAAATATTATTAAGAATTTTTCTTGGTTGTTTTGTTTGAATAATTAAATGCTCAGGTGCATACATATTTGATATCTCAATACACTGTGACATATTATCAGTGATAATGATCATACTATTTTTTAATGATTTTGAAATTTCTGATAATCTAGGCAGTTTTTTAACTTGTTCATTAAGAGAAGAAATAACGTTTTTAGATAATTGAACAGATGAAGTTAGTAGTATAACTTGAGAAGATGAACCGTGTTCTGCTTGAGATAATAGATCAGCAGCAATAAAATCTGGATTAGCTGTTTCATCAGCAATTACTAATAGTTCTGATGGTCCTGCTAACATATCTATTTCTGCTCCATTGAATACAGAACTAACTTGCAATTTTGCTTCTGTTACGTAAGTATTTCCAGGACCAAAAATTTTATCTACCTTAGGGATGGTCTCAGTACCAAAAGCAAGTGCTGCTATAGCTTGCGCCCCACCTACCTGAAAAATTTTTTTAATACCACAAACATATGATGCATAAAGAATATTATTGTTAATTGGTGGAGGTGAACAAAGAATAATTTCCTTACATCCAGCAATTTTTGCTGGTATTGCTAACATTAATACACTTGAAAATAACGATGTTGTTCCATTAGGTATATAAATACCAACAGAATTTAAAGGTAAATAAACTTGTTGACAACGTACCCCAATTTGCGTTTCAATATCTATTGTTGATAATATTTGAGCTTCATGAAAAGACGTAATATTTTTTTTTGCAATTAAAATTGAACTTTTTAAGTTTTCATTGATATTTAAAAAAGATGAAATAATTTTTTCTTCAGGTATTCGAAATTCATTTACATTAAATTTATCAAATAAAATAGAATATTTTCGTAAAGCGTTATCACCAAAATTTTTAACATTTTCTATAATTTTTTTTACAGTGTCTTTCATAGTGTGATTTCGATTTAGAATAGGTCTTGATAATATTTTTTGTTGTTCATCATAATTTAATTTACTCCAATAAAAAATATTTTTTAAATAATTCATTATAATTTTTTACTCCATCATTTTTTCGATTGGTAAAACTAAAATAGAACTAGCACCTAAAGCTTTTAATTTCTCCATTGTTTCCCAAAATAGCGTTTCACTACTCACCATATGCATAGCTACTCGATTATCATCACCAGCTAATTTTAAAACAGTTGGTCTTTCTGCTCCATGTAATAAAGATATTACCTCTTCTAATTTATTTATAGGTGCATGTAACATAATATATTTAGATTCACGAGCTTTAATTACACCTTTAATTCGAGTCATTAATTTATTAATCACTTCTTTTTTTATCTTGTTAATGTCTCCATTTTTAGAAATCAAACACGCACGAGAACGATAAACAACCTGAACTTCACGCAAACCGTTAGCTTCTAATGTTGCTCCGGTTGAAACTAAATCACAAATAGCATCAGCCAAACCAGCTCTAGGTGCTACTTCTACTGATCCGTTTAGCATACATGACTTAAAGGAAATATTTTTTTTATCCAGGTACTTTTTTAATAAATGAGGATAAGAAGTTGCTATTCTAATATTTTTTAAAGAATTAATGTGAGTATATGTAGTATTAACTGGAACAGCTAAAGATAATCTACAAATTCCAAAATCGAGACGTGTTAAGGTAACATAAGAATGTTCAGAATTTTGAGATATTCGATTTAATCGTTCTTCTTCAAGAACGTTTTCTCCGACTATTCCAAGATCTACTACCCCATCCATGACCAATCCAGGAATATCATCATCACGAACCAACATCGCATCAATAGGCATATTTTCAGCAAAAGCTATCAATTTTTGTTGTTTTAAATTAATTTTAATTCCGCAACTTGTTAGCAATTTTATAGAATCACTACTTAATCGACCAGTTTTTTGCATTGCTATACGTATACGATTATTATTAAACATATTAACAATTCCTTAAATTTTTTATAACATACAAAACTTATATTGTTAAAAAATAAAAAACCCAAAAAAAAATATAAGGGTTTGAAAAATTTTTTTATTTTCTATAAAAAATTATAGTAAAATATCAAATACGATATCAACAATGTTATAATAAAATTATTATATAACAAATAAAAAAATTTTTTGTATGAAAAGTATAAGACTTGAAAACGAAAAAATTTAAAGAATTTTTATATTGAAATTACTAAAAAATTTTTTATAAAAAATAAAAACTTAAATTTGATATTAATCAATTTCGATTATAACTATAATTGCAGCATCGCTTCCAAAAATTTTAGGAGCTCTATGAAAGGCAATAATATCTGGATGTTGAGATAACCAAAAAGGCGTTTGTTTTTTTAAAATTTGCTTACCATGTCCATGCATAATATGAGCGCAAAAAATTTTTTCCTTTTGGCATGTTCTAATTAATTCAGCTAGTGCTTTTTGCGCTTGATATTGGGTTAATCCATGTAAATCTAAAAAAATATCTGGAGCATATCTTCCATTTTTTAAATTTTTTAAAACATTACATGCTTTTTTATTACGAATATAAGAAACTGGATTGTCTTTAAATAAATTTTTTTGCTTTTTACAAGAAAAATAATGAGTATGAGCATCTTGTTCAAAAAACATACGTTTAGACAACATGTTTTTTGTATTTCTTTTATCAATTCGAGAATGAAACACAGTATCTTGTATAATTTCACGAGTATCACTTAACCATTGACGAAATAAAATATTTTCATTAGTAATATAAGGGCTGTTTTTATTCATAATGTTTTACCAAAAAATATTAACATATAGTTTCATGTATTTTAAAAATAATTATATAATTTAGTTTTTGTAAAAACAACAAATAAAAAGTTTATCATTAGTAATTTTTTATGTATTAATATTTATATAAAAGTATATTTTTTTCATATTTTTCAAAATAAAAACCATTTTTTCTTATTTATTCTGTATAGTAAAATAATTGAATTTTAAAAAAAATAAAAACAATGTCTGGAAATACAATTGGTAAAATATTTTGTGTGACTACTTTTGGAGAATCACACGGAGAAGCATTAGGATGTATAGTTGATGGAACTCCTCCAGGTCTTGAATTATCTTGCGAAGATTTACAAAAAGATTTGAACCGTAGAAGACCTGGGGCTTCTCGGTATACTACTCAGCGATCTGAATTAGACAAAATCCATATACTGTCTGGCGTATTTAATGGTATAACAACGGGCACTAGTATAGGTTTGATCATTTATAATAGTGATCAACGTTCCAAAGATTATGATGATATAAAAAATTTATTTAGACCAGGACATGCTGATTTTACTTATGAAAAAAAATATGGTATTAGAGATTATCGTGGAGGAGGAAGATCTTCTGCACGAGAAACTGCTATGCGAGTTGCAGCAGGAGCAATAGCAAAAAAATATCTTCAAGAAAAATATGGTATCACTATACGTGCATATTTATCATCTATGGGTAATATAGATTGCCCATTTAAATCTTGGGAAGAAGTTGAAAAAAATGATTTTTTTTGCTCTAATTCAGAAAAAATACCAGATCTAAAAAATTTAATTAAAAAATTAAAAAAAACAGGTGATTCTATTGGAGCAAACATAACAGTTATAGCTGAAAAAGTTCCTATAGGTCTAGGAGAACCGGTATTTGATCGTTTAGATGCAGATTTAGCACATGCCTTAATTAGTATCAATGCAGCAAAAGGAATAGAAATTGGAGATGGTTTCTCAGTGGTCAATCAAAAGGGAAGTGAACACCGTGATGAAATCACACATGAAGGATTTTCTAGTAATCACTCTGGTGGTATTTTAGGAGGTATTAGTAATGGTGAAAACATTGTTTTAAAAATAGCTTTTAAACCGACATCTAGTATTAGAAAAAAAGGGAAAACAATTAACAAAGACAATCAACCTGTGGAAATAAATGTAAAAGGTAGACATGATCCCTGCGTAGGTATTAGAGCTGTACCAATAACGGAAGCAATGGTAGCAATTGTTTTAATGGATCATGTATTAAGATTTAAAGCTCAATGTAGTAAATAAGAAATTTTTCAGTCAACTATTTTTAATTCAATGATCGAGCTACTAAATCATATTATTTTAGTAGCTTGTTTTATTTAAAAATGACAATTGTTTTTTAATTGAAATAATTTATGATAATATTACGACTTTGAAAATATTAAAATTCACAACATACATTTTCGAGTATATTAACAAAATTGTTTAACAACTATTTCAATGAATACTATAAAATTTTTTTAAAAACTAAATGATTTACTAAAAAAAATTTTATCAAAAAATAATCAATTAAAAATTTCATATTTTTTAAAAACATAATGTATTAAAACCATTATAACTAATAACTAAATTTTTATATTTTAATTCTTAAAACATTCTATTTTATTACAGGTATTATTATATGAATTTAAATTTTACATTCTTTGAATATAAATAATATTTTAAAATAAACAATCAAAAAAATTTATACCTAAGATATCTAGTAAAGAAATTGACCTTATTATAATTAAGTAATAGAAAAAAAAGATGACAGTATTAAAAAATGACATGTTTTTTTGAATACGCTTCTAATTTAAATTAAAAATAAATATTTAAATAATATACTTATATTAAATATAACAATAATATTTAAAAACTAATTTTATTCTACTATGGAGATACTGAAGTTTTATGATATACATCATATTCTCTAACACTGTTATTTTTCATAAGATATTATTAAAATATTCATTTAAAAATTTATATACTTTTTTAGATATATTTTAAACAGACTGTAAGGTGTTTTTTATGGAGGAGGACAACTATAATGTTCACAGGAAGTATTGTTGCGCTAATCACACCTATGGATGAAAAAGGTCAAATTTGTCGTTCTAGTTTAAAAAAACTAATTAATTATCATATACATAATAAAACTACAGCAATTGTTTCTGTTGGAACTACAGGAGAATCTGCAACACTAAGTCAAGAAGAACATATAAAAGTGGTTATGTTAACTTTAGAATTAGCAGATAATCGTATTCCAATTATCGCAGGAACAGGAGCGAATGCTACTACTGAAGCTATATCTTTAACAAAAAGATTTGAAAAATCTGGCATTGCTGCTTGTCTGACTGTGACACCATATTATAATAGACCTACACAAGAAGGATTATATCAACACTTTAAAGCTATTTCAGAAAACACTGAAATACCACAAATTTTATATAATGTACCTAGTCGGACTGGATGTGATTTACTACCAGAAACAGTGTCAAAATTATCTAATTTTAAGAATATAATAGGGATTAAAGAAGCAACTGGTGATTTGTCAAGAATTAATAAAATTAAAGAATTAATAAAAAACGATTTTTTATTAATTAGTGGAGATGATACAACAGCTTTAGATTTCATGCAATTAGGAGGTCAAGGTGTAATATCAGTAACAGCTAATATTGCTGCAAAAGAAATGATGAAAATTTGTACATATGCGCTCAAAGGAGACTTCATAAAAGCAAGATCTATAAATAAAAGATTGATTTTATTGCATGAAACACTGTTTATAGAACCTAATCCTATTCCAATAAAATGGTTAGCTAGAAAATTAAGATTGATAAAGTATGATACGCTTCGTTTACCAATGACTTTAGCTTCAAATTCTACACAATTAAAACTTGAAAAAGCTATTCAATATGCTAATATTAAAAAATATTAAAAAAAACAAAATATTTTTCAAAATTATCATTACATGCCAAATATTAAATTTATTTTTAATGGCTTCTTGTTCATTAAAAAATGTAGAAAATAATAATAATATTTTGTTTGAAAAAAGTAAAAAAGAATTAAAAAAATTAATAATACCAAAAGGTATTACTCTTCCCAAAAAAAATAAAGAATACGAAATTCCTTATGTAGATAAAGATTTAGAAAAAAAAAATCATGACATATTACCTCCTATATAATGAAAAAATTTCTATATACAAATTTTTAAATTAATTATAATCATATAGAAATTGATGCAGATTATCTTTGCGATATTCTGCATTATTATATATAATATTTAAAAAATTTTTATCATTTCAGATTAATAACTCTTTCATAATATTTTCATACATACATGTTAAAAGATATAAATCAGATATTTTCACACATTCATTAATTTTATGAATTGTATTATTAGTTAATCCTAATTCTACTATTTCAGATCCCATTAGAGCAATAAATCGTCCATCAGATGTTCCTCCAGAAGTAGATAAAACAGGATTTGTCTTATTCAAGCGAATAATAACATTTTTTACAGTATCTACCAAAACGCCTTTTTTCGTAAGAAAAGGTTGACCCGAAAGAAACCATTGAATGGTATAATTAATATTGTTTTCATGTAATACATTTTCAATTTTATTTTTAATTTCTATATCAGAAATCTCTGTATTAAAGCGTACGTTCAACTGTACAAAAAAAGATCCTGGAATAATATTATTAGCACCGTTTCCTGCATGAATGTTTGCAATATTTATAATAGTTGGTGCAAAAAAATCATTTCCATTATCAAACTTTAATGATATTATTTTTAAAATAATAGGTAATCCTTTACGTATAGGATCATCAGCTAAATCAGGATAAGCAATATGTCCTTGTATTCCATGAATAGTTAAATTTGCTGTAATTGATCCACGTCTACCGTTTTTTATTACGTCACCTACTATATTAGTACTGGATGGTTCGCCTACTATACAGTAATCAATCATTTCATCGTTTGATTGCAAATATTCTACTACTTTCACAGTTCCATCAACTGCATTAGATTCTTCATCTGAAGTGATAAGAAAAGATAAGCGTCCATTATGATGAGGAAATTTACTTATAAATTTTTCAGCAGCAATTATCATACAAGATAATGCGCCTTTCATATCTGATGATCCTCTTCCAAATAAAAATCCATTTTTTATGGATGGAATAAATGGAGGCGTACACCAATTTTTTTCTTCACCTGGAGAAACTACATCTGTATGACCTGCAAATGTTAAAGTCTTTCCAGTACCTCTAAACGCCCAAAAATTTTTTGTTTTATTAATATTAATCATTTTAATTTGAAACCCTATTTTACATAGGCGTTTCATAATAATCTCTTGACAACCTAAATCTTGAGGACTAATCGATGGAATGCGAATTAATTCCTGTGCTAATTGAATTATCGGACAAATCATTATTCTTCCTAAATAAATCTTTTATTTATTAAAAAATTTCTATTTTAATGTTACAAATATATGGGGCTATATTTAAGCCCCAAAAACGATTAATACAATCACGAAATAAAAAATTATATTTTTAATAAAATTATTGCTTTTTCAACTATATTATCTACGGTAAAACCAAATTTTTCAAATAAATCTTCTGCAGGAGCCGATTCACCGAAAGTTTTCATTCCAATGATTACCCCATGTTTTCCTACATATTTATACCAAAAATCTTCAATACTAGCTTCTATCGCAATTCTTTTTTTAACATAAGACGGGAATATAGATTCTTTATATGCATTGTCTTGCTTATCAAAAACATTAGTAGAAGGCATTGAAACTACACGCACAGAATATCCCAAAGAAACAATTTTTTCTGCAGCTAATAAAGTAATATATATCTCTGAACCTGTCGATATTAAAATTAAGTCAAGTAATGGTTTAGAATCATATAATATATATGCTCCACGAGATATATTCTTTAATTGTTCAGAATTTCTTGCAGATTGAAATAAAGTTTGTCTTGATAAAATAAGAGCTGTAGGTCCTGATTTTTTCTCAATAGCATTTTTCCAAGCTACTGCAGTTTCTACTTGATCACTAGGGCGCCATACATCTAAATTCGGAGTCATTCTTAAACTAGACAGTTGTTCTATTGGTTGATGAGTAGGGCCGTCTTCACCTAACCCAATAGAATCATGAGTATATACAAAAATATGTTGTGTGTCCATTAAAGAGGCCATACGAACTGCATTACGTGCATATTCAAAAAAAATTAAAAACGTAGCAGTGTATGGAATAAAGCCACCATGATGAAATATACCATTTGCAATAGCAGTCATACCAAACTCACGAACTCCATAATGGATATAGTTACCAGATAAGTTTTTTAAAATAGAATCAGAGCAAGACCATGTAGTTAAATTACTAGGTGACAAATCTGCTGATCCGCCAAGAAGTTCTGGTAACATTTTACCAAACTCTTCTAATGTGTTTTGCGAAGCTTGCCGACTTGCAATATTTTTTGGATTTTTTTGTAAAATAGTAATATAATTCTTCGTTTTTGCATTCCAATTATCAGGTAATTTTTTATGAATTCGTCTTAAATATTCAATTGCTAAACTTGGATAATCAGATTCGTATAAAGCAAATTTTCTATTCCATTCGTTTTCTAATTTTACACCCTGTTTTATAAAGTTCCATTTTTCATAAATATGTTCAGGTATTTCAAAAGCAGGATATTTCCAATTTAATTTTGCTCGTGTCAAAAGAATTTCTGTTTCTCCTAAAGGAGCTCCATGTGATTCTGCAGTTCCTGATTTATTTGGTGATCCAAATCCAATAACTGTACTGCAAATAATAATTGACGGTTTATCTTGTATTAATTTTGCTTTTTCTATACTTTTTTTTATCGATTTTGAATCATGTCCGTCAACTTGATCTACTACATGCCAATTATACGATTCAAAACGTTTTGCTGTATCGTCCGTAAACCAATTAGAAACATGGCCATCTATAGAAATACCATTTTTATCATAAAAAACAATTAATTTACCGAGTTTCAAAGTTCCTGCTAAAGAACAAACTTCATGAGAAATACCTTCCATCAAACAACCATCACCTACAAAAACCCAAGTATAATGATTAACAATATCATAATTTGGTCGATTGAAATAAGAACTTAAGGTTCTTTCTGCAATAGCCATCCCAACAGCATTAGCTAAACCTTGTCCTAATGGACCGGTTGTTACTTCTATACCCGGTGTTTGATTTATTTCAGGGTGTCCTGGAGTTTTTGAATTAAGTTGCCTAAAATTTTTTAATTCCTTTATAGATAATTTATATCCTGTAAGATGTAATAAACTATATAATAACATCGATCCATGTCCATTAGAAAGTATAAAACGATCACGATTACTCCACATGGGATTTTCTGGATTATGTTTTAAAAAATCTCTCCACAACACTTCAGCTATATCTGCCATACCCATAGGCATACCAGGATGACCTGATCGTGCTTTTTGAACAGCATCTATACTAAGAATACGAATAGCGTTAGCTAATTCTCTTCGTGAACACATATATTTTCCTTATCAATAAAAAATAATTGTCAATATTTTTGAATAAATTTACATTTTTTTAGAAAGTATTTTTTCTAAAAGTAATTGATCTCTTCCAAAATTTCGTATACCTTCAGATAATTTTTCTACAGCCATAGCATCTTGATTATGTTCCCATCTAAATTCTTCCTCAGAAAGTGGTTGAGGCGGAGTTAAAAAGGTATTATGGGGAATAAGTTTTCTTTCTAATTTTTGAGTATTAGATTGCAACTGGTCTAATAATATTGGTGAAATAGTTAATCGATCACATCCAGATAAATACAATATTTGTTGTATATTACGAAAACTTGCACCCATAATTATAGTTTTATAATTATGTTTTTTATAATATTCGTATATTTTACAAACTGACATGACACCAGGATCTTTTTCTATAGAAGATTTTGATATTAAATTTTGAGCAACATACCAATCATAAATTCGTCCAACAAATGGTGAAATTAAAAATACGTTTGCTTCTGCACAAGCACGCGCTTGAGCAAAAGAAAATAAAAGTGTTAAATTACAAAGAATATTTTCTTTTTGTAATTCTTCTGCAGCCTTTATAGATTCCCATGTAGCTGCTAATTTAATTAAAACACGATTTCTTGTAACGCCTTGTTGTTCATACAAATAAATTATTTTTTTAGCTCTTAAAATACATTTTTCTTTACTAAAAGATAAACGAGCATCAACTTCACTAGAAATATACCCAGGAATGTATTTTAAAATTTCTACTCCAAGATCAACTAATATTTTATCACTAGCATTAATAATTTGATCTTTATATAATCCTCCTTTCATTTTTCCATATTTTATAGCCTGATCAACAAAATGTTGATTATTTTTTAAATTTATTGCTTGAAGTATTAAAGATGGATTTGTAGTTGCATCATCTGGTTGATATTTACATATAGATTTTATATCACTAGTATCTGCAACAATAGTTGTAAATTGCTTTAATGCATTCAATTGATTCATTGTTTAGTTCTCTGTCTTAGTAAAATAAAAAGATATTAAAATCATATTTTAAAAACATATTTTTTATTTAAAAATAATTAATAATTAATTTTTCATAAGAAAAAATCATTTTAATACTGTAAATATTAAAATGATTTTTTGTTGTAAAACATTTAAAAAAACCTTAATTAGTTTATGAAACTATCTTTTTTATACTACATATAAAATAAAAAATGCTATATATACTAAACATATTAAATATAACAATGTTAATATTTTTTTAGTATTAATGAAACATTAGTACCACCAAAACCAAAACTATTAGACATTGCTGTACTAATTTCTATATCAATAGTTTTTTGAACAATATTCATGTTCTTTGCATATGGTTCTAATTTTTCAATGTTAATTGTTGGTGCTATAAAATTATACTTAAACATTAGTAGTATATAAATAATTTCATGTACTCCTGATGCACCCAATGAATGCCCAGTTATTGACTTTGTTGCAGAAATCATTGGAAGTTTTTCTTTATTAAAAACTTTTTTAATTGCTTTTAACTCTATTAAATCACCAATTTGAGTAGAAGTTCCATGTACATTAAGATAATCAATAGGGATATCATTTTCTTTTTTAGCTAAATTCATACAACGAACTGCTCCTCTTCCTGAGGGTACAAACATACTATCACCATCAGACGTAGTGGAATATGCAATAATCTCTGCATAAATATTAGCGGCACGAGATAAAGCAAAGTTTAATTCTTCAATCACTAATATCCCTGCCCCTTCTGAAATAACAAATCCATCACGATGGATATCGTATACACGCGATGCTATTTTAGGATTATTATTAAAATTAGAAGATAAAACTTTCATTGTATCAAATTCACGAGCCAATGCTATATTAACATTGTCTCCACCACCTGCAAAAATAACATCTTGTTTTCCGGATCTAATTAATTCAAATGCATGACCAATACAATGAGCCGAAGTAGAACATGCTGAACTAATAGAATAACTTATCCCATAAATTTTAAAAAAAGTAGACAAACATGCTGACATGTTAGAAGGCATTTTTTTAAAGACAAAATAAGGACTAATAGAATTTAAATAATCTATATTTTTCGTAGTAGTTGTGCAATCATATGCATCATTTTTTGAAAAACCACATCCTGAACCAGTAATTAATCCTACACGGGGATTTTTTTGATATTGTATAATCTTTATTTTAGCGTCTTTAATAGCTGCTTTCATAGATAAAAAAGAATATTTAGAGGCATTATTCATAAAACGTAAACTTTTTTGATTTATTTTCTTGATCTCTTTTAATTGAACATTACCCCATATTTGACTGCGCATGTGTAATTTTTTCATTTCATCTGAAAAAGTAATACCTGAATTACCGTTATATAAAGATGTCAGTACTTCCTTTTTATTATTACCTATACTTGAAACAATACCAAAACCTGTAATAACTACTCGTTTCACTAGCGATCCTTAAAATAAAAAATATGTGTATAATTTAAATTTACACACAAAAAAATATTGTATATATTTTAAATATAATTTTTATATTCAATAAAATTACAATGATGAATATTTAAAAAAAAAATTATATGAAAAAAATGAATCAAATAAACAATGGTATACTTTATATCGTACCAACACCAATCGGTAATCTTTTAGATATAACTCACAGAGCGTTGGAAATATTAAAAAATGTTAATTTAATTGCAGCAGAAAATATTAGACATACTAATATTTTACTACAAAATTTTAATATTAAAAACAATCTAATATTAATGAATAAAGATAATGAAAAAAAACAAAGTAACAATTTAATTGAAAAATTAAAAACAGGAAAAAACATAGCTTTAGTTTCAAATGCAGGTACACCTGTGATTAACGATCCTGGTCATTTATTAATCAAAAAATGTCATTTTTTTAATATTAATATCATTCCGCTTCCAGGTCCTTGTTCTGCTATTACAGCATTAAGTGCCTCTGGAATCACTAATAATCGTTTTTGCTACGAAGGATTTCTTCCTTCAAAAAAGAAAAAACGATGCGATTTGTTATTATCTTTAAAAGAAGAAACACGAACAATGATTTTTTATGAATCAAAATATAGAATCCTTGAAACCATAAAAGATATAATAGAACAAATAGATAAATACAGACATATAGTAATTGCTAGAGAGATAACAAAAAAATGGGAATCTATATATGGAACGCAAGCAAATTTAATGCTCAATTGGCTTCAAGAAGATAAAAATCGTTATAAAGGAGAAATAATAATAATTGTTGAAGGTTTTAAAAAAACTAAAATTGATCATTTATCAAATGAAATATTAAATACATTTATACTACTAAGACAATCTTTATCGTTGAAAAAAGCTGTTTTAATTACTTCACAAATATATAAAATTAGTAAAAATTATTTATATCAAAAAATGATTCAAAAAGAAAAGTGACAAATTCGTCTAGATCATGTAAAATTTTATGTTTGAAGTTGACCAAACAGTCGCTGTTTAGTTTTATGAAAAATTAAAAAGAGGAAAGTCCGGGCTCCAGAGAGCAGGGTGCCAGATAATATCTGGAAAGCGTAAGCTTATGACTAGTGCAACAGAAAAAAAACCACCTATTTTTTAAAAAGTTTTATATTTTTTAAAAAAATATGGCCAGGGTGAAAAGGGGTGGTAAGAGCACACCGCATAATTGGTAACAATTTATGGCATTGTAAACTCCACCCGGAGCAAAGCCAAATATAGGTCGTTTTCTGTATTGCTCGTACTCTATAAACCTGGGTAGGCTGCTTGAGTTAATAAGTGATTATTAACCTAGATGAATGACTGTTAAAACAGAACCCGGCTTACAGGTCAACTTCATTAAAAAAATTAGTTTAGTTTAATAAATAAAATTAAAATTTTATAAAGGTAATAAATCTATTACCTTTAATAAATTTGATAAAATTAAAAATCTGTTAATTACCTGAAACTTGTATTTCCGATACAAATATTGAACCACACTGAATGTTATTACGTATATCAATATCATTACTAATATTAATGATATCATTCCAGATATCTCTTAAATTCCCAGATATTGTAATTTCATTTACAGGATAAGAAACCTCTCCTTTTTCCACATAAAAACCTATTGCACCACGTGAATAATTTCCACTTACGATATCAACTCCTTGTCCCATTAACTCAGTAACTAATAAACCTTGATCCATTTTTTTTAGTAATTCTCTGAAAGAGATATCATTGTATGATACTATCCAATTAAAAATTCCACCGGCATTACCTGTAGTTTCTAAGTCAAGTCTTCTAGCGTTATAAGTATTCAATAACCAAGTTTTTAATATTCCATTTTTAATAATATATTTATATTGTGTAGATACACCTTCATTGTCAAATGGTTTACTACCTAAACCTTTTTTTAAATGCGGTTTCTCTTCGATATTTAACCACTTAGGAAAAATTCTTTTTTCTAAATCATTAATTAAAAACGTAGATTTTTGATAAACATTATCACCACTAATAGCATTGGCAAGATGAGAAAAAAAAATATGAGCTATTTCCGCTGAAAAAATGATTGGACATTTTCTAGTGTGTATTTTTTGTGATCCTAATCGAGATATGGCACGAGTAGCAGTACTTTTTCCAAGCGTTTCTGGTTTTTCTAAGTCATTTATCTTTCTAGCAACAGAATAATCAAAATCTCTTTGCATGGAATTACTATCTTGAGCAATCATACAATTATAAGTTGAATAACGGGTAGAGGTGTATTTTTCTAACATACCTAAACTATTTCCAAAAACATTTATTGTCATATGACTATTAAAAAAACTACCTTCACTATTAACAATCCGTTTGTCAAATTTAAAAGCTTCTTGTTCAGAAGAAGTAACAAGCTTAATTATATTTTTTATGCTTAATTCAGATGGATGAAATAAATCGAGATCTAATGCACGAAAACATAATAACTGTAAATTTGGTAATCCTGAGAAAAAATCAGAAGAAGAATATTTTGAAATATTAATAGCTGTATCTAACATATTTTTAATACCATTGATACTAAAATCTTTTGAAGATACACAAGCTTTAGAAAATTTATTATACACAGTAATAAATAATGTATTATCACTATTAAATTGAACATTTTCAATAATACTATTTCTCACATTAACACTAATGCCTATTATTTTTTTTATAAAAACTTCAATCGCAGTTGTTTTATTCTGAGCTATTTGCAATGTGTTTTTTACTGTATCTAACAAGAATTTTTCTTCATTTTTTATTTCTTGTATTGAGTGCATGTATACATCCTTAAAAATATGCTTTTATGTAATTAACATTATATAAAAATTTATTTAAAATTAAAATAAATTACTTTAGATAAAGTATAGATATAATAATTTTCGAATGTTATTATTTATTACAGAGTTATATTTTTATTGATATAAAAAACTCAACTAATAACATATATAATAATATTTTTTAAGGAATAACAATGAATTTTAAAAAAGTGATTGCAGGTAATGACATACCTAATGATATATACGTAATTATAGAAATTCCATTGAATTCTTCTCCAATAAAATATGAGATAGATAAAGAGTCAGGAGTTCTTTTTGTAGATCGATTTATCTCGACACCAATGTTTTATCCCTGTAACTATGGATACATTAATCAAACTTTATCTTTAGATGGAGATCCTTTAGATGTATTAGTACCGTCTTATTATCCTATACAATCTAACTGTGTTATTCATTGCAAACCTATCGGAATATTAAAAATGTGCGATGAATCAGGATCAGATGATAAAATAATAGCAGTACCAAGTAGTAAAATTTGTATAGAATACGAATATATAAACAATATATCAGATATATCAACGTTATTAAAAAATCAAATTTCTCATTTTTTTGAACATTACAAAAAACTAGAAAAAAGAAAATGGGTCAAAATTATAGGATGGGGAGATTGTCAAGATGCAAAATCAGAAATCATTGCCTCATATAATCGTGCTCAAAAATTAGTTTAATATTTAATTGAAACTATTTTTAAAATCAAATAAAAAATTTTTTTCGTTAATTTGAAAATAAAAAAAAGCAAGCTTTATATATCCAGTTAAATCATATTTTGAAAATAAATAATGTAAATTTAAATAAGAAGAAAATTTAAATGTTATTTTTGGGAAAATAGCTATTGCTATTTTTTCACTTTTAAATGATAAATTCCATTCTGTATTATTAGATTGTGTTAAATTTGGATTTAAAGTGAATACTATATCAGCTTTTTTTATTAAAATTGATTGATTAATTGTGATCAAATTTATTTTTTCTAAAAAATAAGGAAAAACTACAGTGAAATATTTTAATATATTATTACCTTTAATAAAAATATCTTGAAGCTCTATATTAGCTGATATTTTAGGTCGAAAAAAACTGCCAAAAAACACTATACGACTTTTAAATGCACCTATTGCTATATCAAATCCTTCAGAAAAAAAATTAATAATAGAACTAGGAATTTTAGAAATTACACATGTTCCTTGTATATTTTTTTTATTATAAACATCTATAATGTTTAAATATCCAGAAATATTTGTTTTTTTCTTTGCATTTATTAACTCGTTCCATACCCAGCGACTTTTCAATTTATTTTTGTTTAAATGAATAGATAATTTAATATCATCTATATGATTAAAAAAATTCTTGTTTAAAGTAGTGTTTCTTAATTTTATATCATGAGCATTTAATAACAATCTTCCATCAGTAATGTTTTTTCTAAACATCCATTTTAATTTTGTATTTATAGAAAGTTGTGTTTGAAACTGTATACAAGATTGACGCAATATATTAGATAAATAATTATTTGCCTTATAAAAAAAAGAAAAAAAATTATGTTTTTTTTTCAAACTATTTTGACAATCATTATCTTTTGAGTTTTTTATATGATAAACATGAAGTAAAACGCTATCTTTGATAGAAATATTTCCTAAAAAAGTTTGAATATTTGCTTTTTTAAAAAAAATGTGCCAGTTTTTTTCTTTATGATCGTAAAAAGTATCAATAACTAAATTTATATATAATTCATGATTTTTTAATACGAAAAAAAATGTTTTCTTATTATTATACCAGTGAGTTTTTAAAAACAAAGAATTAATCTGAAAACTAAAAAAATTCATTTTTTTTGCATTTAATAAAATTGTCCCTGAATACTGATTTTGAATATTGATATTCGTAAATATTTTTAATGAACTTAAAAAAATATTATTCGTACTGATATTGTGTCCATAAGTTTTGCTATTTATCATAATAGGAAATATATAATCACCACAGATATTAAATGTAGATTTAATTTTTCCTTTCAAATTTGGCAAAAAATAATCTAAATTATCAGCATAAATAGAAGAATTAATATTAAATGTTTTTCCCAATGTTCCCTCTAAGTACAATTTATTTTTGCCGAAAATAAACTCTATCCCAGGAATATCTAGAATATTAAAATTCTTATAATTTAAAGAACCTAATATAGAAAGCTGTTTATTCATTAAATTACCATTTAAATGTATGTTAGAAAAATACATATTATGTATATTATTATTAATTTCTCCTATTAAATTCATTTTTCCTATTAATTTTAAAAAATATTGAGTATCTATTATTGTATTGTTTAAATAATCTTCTTTTGTTTGTAATATTTTTCCTTTAATAGGAAAAAATTCAATTTTTTTTAAAGATATATTTTTTAAGTTACCGTTTCCTTTAATTTTAATAAAACTTGATGGTATACCTTTCATATTAAAAATATTTTCTAATAAAAAGACATAATGATCTGAATTTCCTTTTAACATTGCATGTAAATTTTTAACATCTAAAATAATATTTTTTTTTAAAGAAAAAAACAAACGTTTAATTTTTAAGTTTAAGTGAAATGAATGAATAAAATTATTTAAAAAAACTATACCAGAAATATTAAATTTATATAAATTATTACATTGTAAATTAAATTTAAGTTTTTTATCTAAATCACCTTTTAATAAAACGTTTAAAAATTTATTATGAAATCTTGGTATTAATATTTTATTATGGATACTGTATGAAATACGGTGATTATCATGTAATATAATGTTGCCATAAGATTGTAATCTTAAAAAACTAGAATTTACTTTAATTTTATGTATTTTTAAAACATTTTTTTTTAATTTAGCTGATAATTTTATCTTAAAAACATTTATATTGCGATAATTGATAAAATTGATCTTTTTGCATTTTAAAGATATTAAATTAAAATTTATCGGAAGAAAATTTTTTTTTTGAGCAGAAAAAATAGGTAGAAAATCATAAATTTTTTTATTTTTAAATAAACTTTTTATAGTAATTAAATTATTTTTTTTAAATTGTTTTTTTAATTTTTTTTTTGATAATGCTATCTGAATATGATCAATATCAGTAGGAAATATAATGATATTACCATTTGAAATATGTATACTAGTTAAAACATTTGATAGACCAATACTCGTTTGAGATGTTTTAATTATTACATTATTTATATGTATTTTCTGAAAGAAGAGAGAATGTTTAATAGATTGATATTTTCCGAAAAAATTATTCGATAATTCTTTTTTAACAAAATTAATATTTTTATTTTTTTTAAACGAAATAATTAATTTTTCTGTTTCAATATTTTTGATAACTGTAGAAATGTTAAATAAAGATTTACAATCTAAAACTACATGTATACGATTAGCTGTCATAGAAGTATTAAACATGTTATAATTAACGTTTTTTAATGTAAAATCATGCCAATTTCCAGATACTTCTTCAACCTTTAATCCTAAAAAAAAACGACTAGTTAAACTAAAAATCCATTGAAATCCTATATTACTTTCTATAAATAATAAAAAAACAAGAAATAAAATAGAAAAAAATATTGAAAACCTAGATAAGTATTTATGGTATATACTCATAAAAAAATTTTCCTGATTAATATTCACTTATATATAAACATTAAAGAACCAATAATAGTATTCTTATATTCAAATATTCAAATAATATTCTAATACTTATAAACTATTGTTTTCAAAAATTCATTTAATTTGTTAAGAAATACACATAAAAAATATGATGTAATATAAAAAAATGCAGAAAAATTAAACAACTACTATAGTTTTTTATAATATGCTAAAATATTTTTATCGATTAATATATAAAGATAAAAAATATTAATTTTTTAATTTAAGAGAAAAAATATGTCACGTATATGTCAAATAACTGGAAAAAAAAGAATGATTGGTAACAATCGATCACATGCAATGAATGCAACAAAAAGAAAATTTTTAATTAATATTCAATACCACCGATTTTGGATTGCTGATGAAAAAAGATTTATTAAACTACGTGTTTCAGCTAATGGCATGCGTTATATTAATAAGAAAGGAATTGAAACTATAATAAAAAAAATCAAGGATAAATAAATGGCTAAAAAAAATCGTGAAAAAATCAAAATGATATCATCCGCAGGAACTGGTCACTATTATACTACTACTAAAAACAAAAGAAACACGCCAGATAAGTTAAAATTTAAAAAATATGATCCTATCATTCGCAGACATGTTTTATACCATGAAGGCAAAATTAAATAAAAATTTTCATTAAAAATTATTCTGATAAAAATATTAAAGTATAATTTTTAAAAAAATTATACTTTAATCATATTTTTTTATGTATGTAAAGAAAAGATAATATTATTCATTGATTGAAAATTATCCAGATACATTTAATAATGTCTGAGATATAAAAAATATTGATTCATGTAATAACTTTTTAAAATAAGGAAATGTAACAGATATTAAAAAATATAATGATAATATGCCAGTTAATAAATTTAATGGAAAACCAATTGAAAAAATAGATATCTGAGGAGATAAACGATTTAATATACTCATAATAAAACTAAGTGTTAAAAAAATAATTATAATTGGTAAAACAAATAAAATACTATTTAAAAAAATATGACTAGAAAATTTTAATAAAGTAAAAAAAATATTTGAGTTTAAAAGATAATTATCAATAGGCATACTATAAAAACTATCAATCAACATAGAAATGAAATAAAGATGCGCATTAATAACTAAAAAAAACAATAACATCAAAATATTCAATAAACGAGATATTATAGAAGTACCAATATAACTATTTGGATTAAAAAAAGTTGCAAATGATAAACCTATTTGCAAACCTATTATTTCTCCAGATAAATTAGCCGCAACAAATAATAATTGTACAGTAAAACCTAAAACAACACCAATTAATATTTGCTGAAATAGTAACACAAAACCAATATCTGAAAACAATACAGTTTGAACTTTAGGTAAAAATGGAGATATTAAAAAACTGATCATAGCAGATAAAATGATTTTATTTTTTTTATTAAACAATTTGTCATTAAAAATAGGTGCTATTGAAACAAAAGATAAAATACGAACCATGGGCCAAAAAAAATTACTAATCAATGTCATTAATTGAAAACTATTAAATGTCAACATTATTTTATAACCAATGGTATATTATTAAATAAATTATGCATATAATCTAGCATTATACCTAACATCCAAGGTCCTAGTATCGCTATGACTCCTAAAACAGAAATAATCTTAGGAATAAAAGATAAAGTTTGCTCGTTGATTTGAGTAGCTGCTTGCAAAATACTGATAATTAAACCACTAATTAAAGCAGCTAATAATAATGGTGATGCAAGAATTAATGTAATTTTCATGGCATCATGAAATAATTCCATTACATATCCCGATGTCATAAACATCTCCACTTAATAAAATTCATATAAAAATATTTAATAATATGTACACCACATTTATGCAAAAATTGCATTATATATTAAAACTTTGTGCTAAAGAAGAAATTAATAATTGCCATCCATCAACTAATACAAACAACATTAATTTAAAAGGTAAAGAGATCGTTGAAGGCGGAACCATCATCATACCAAGAGCCATTAATACACTTGCTACAACTAAATCAATAATTAAAAATGGTATAAAAATAGTAAAACCAATTTGAAATGCTGTTTTAAGTTCACTAGTGATAAATGACGGTAATAAAACACGCATTGGGATTTCATTTTTATTTTTGTAAGAAGAAATATGCGCTAATTTAGAAAATAATTCTAAATCAGGTGTCCGTGTTTGATTTAACATAAATTTTTTTAAAGGCTCAGAACCTTTTAAGATGGCATCTTCCATATTTATTTTTTCTTCACTAAATGGAATATAAGCTTCTTGATACACTTTATCAAAAGTTGGAGACATAATAAAAAACGTTAAAAATAGCGCCAATCCAATTAATATTTGATTTGGTGGTGCATATGGTGTGCCTAATGCGTTACGTAGTAAACCAAAAACAATAACAATTCTTGTGAAACTAGTCATCATTAAAACAAATGCAGGAAGAAAAGTTAATGATGTTAAAAAAACTAACGTTTGTACTGGAACAGACCATGTTTGCCCTCCATTTTCCAAAAGATGACTTGTTAACCCGGGAATTTCTGCGCGAACAGTTGGACAAAACAATAAAAAAAATAAAAAAGGAATAATTCGATAAAACATTATTTTTTTCCAGAATTTTTTAGAAAATTTTTTTAAAGTATTACTAAAAAAATTTTTTTTTGAAAAAGTAATATTATTTGTCTTTTTTTCTAGTTTATCTATGTCTAAAATAGACGAAATAGTATGTAAATGAGTAATATTTTTAGACGTCACACCTAATATTAACTTTGATTTTTCTATCTGTATTATAACCACAGATTCATGTGGTCCAAGAGATAGCCTGTCCACAATTTTCATACATGAAATTAAATTATTAATCTTAAAAAAAGATATCTTTTTTAAGATCCAACTAAAAATTAATATTAGTAATATTATTTGTGATAATGAACTTGTTATTTGAAAAAATTTTTCACTATTAAGTATCGGTGAAAAAGTGCTGAATATTAATTCAGAAGATACATTATTTTTCATAAAATTTTAAATTTCAGATGACATCTTTAAAGTTTGTAAAGAATTTTTTATATTCATAATACGCAGACCATATTTATTTTCTAAAACTACAATCTCACCGCGGGCAATTAAATTACCATTTAAATAAATATTTAAAGGTTCTTTTATTGATTTATCTAAAATCAACATACTTCCTTTAGATAAATTCAGAAAATCTTTAATTTTTATTTTTGATTTTCCTAATTCCACTGTGATTTTAATAGATGTGTTTAATAAAATATCTTTATTTTTTAATAATTCTTGAGAGTCTTTTAATGTATCTTGTTTATTATCTTGTTGAGGTGTTTTATTTTTATTAAATCTTTTTCGTGGGAATTCATCTTTTTTAGTATCAATTGATATATCATGATTAGAATTTTTTTGTATATTACTCATTCACGTGTTCCTTGTCCTTTTTAATTTCTGAGTTATCAATAAATTTCTCTATAAAGAAAATACATTTTTCATTAAATCTTTTATATTTTCCAGAAAATACAGGTTGATCTTCTAAAAACCCTATAACTGTATTAGGATTATCAATTAATAAAACATCCCCTATCAATAAAGAATTCAATTTTTTATAAGAGATAAAAATATCATGAATTCTAAATTTAATATCTAATTCCACATTATATATATTTTTAAAAGTAGTATAATTCACAAGATTTTTTTCTATCAATGTATTTTGATGAATTGTATTTTTATTTTCATTATTTGTACTTGTAGTAGAGATAATTTTTTTTTCACTGATTTTTGTTATGATAGATAATGGTAGTAAAATACTAAAAGATACTGGTATATCATATATATTAAAGTTAAAATTATTGATCAAAAAAAATTCATGATAATTAAAATCAGGTGTTTTAAAATTTAAAAACAGTTTCATGTTCATATATTTTATATCTAAAGAAAAAAATTTTTTAAAACTATAAAAAAAACAGTTCATTATAGAATCAGTTATCTTTTTATTAATTAGTTTTTCAGTTAGTGTAAAGTTATCTTTTTTATCAGTTTGTTCTATTAAATCCCCACGACCTCCAAATAGAAGATCTATGAAAATAGATAAAAAATTAGAAGAAAAAATTAAAAAGAATTGATTTTTAAAAGGTAGTACTTCAATTGAATTTAACAAACTAAAATTTTTTAGATTTTTTTTATTTTGATTTAAAAATGACTCTATTTGCACACTATACGAAATATATTTAATATTTTTTTTAACAAACTCAGAAAGATATATTTCAATTTTATTAGAAAAGTAATTATTAACTTTTTCTAGTATTTTAATGTCTTCTTTTTTTAAAAATTTATGTAAATTTTTTTCGTTTTGATAAACCTTTTTTTGTTCATTATGTAAATTCTTACTTTTCCCCATTTATACACCTCAAAGGTAAAAGTCATTATAAGATAAAAAACTTAATATTTTAAAGTATGATCATTTATATTGATTTTTTTTTTCAAAAAATCTTATATTAGATATATATATCAACTGCATTTTTTTTTATATTTTTTTTATGAAAATCAAATTCTTTTTCTAATGCATAGTCATAAAAAACATTTTTATAATTTTTTTTTCTTTCGTTTTTTGATAAATTAAAAATTTTAACTTTTTCTAATTTAATGCCATTTTTTTTTAGTGAATTGCGTAAAAAAGATAGATGAGCATGTAAAAAATCTATCACTGATTGATGCATAGAAAAAAAATCTAATTTCAAATTATTTTGTTTCATATTAATTTTAATTAATATAGAACCTAAAAATGTTGGATTTAAATAAATTTCTTCTTGATTATTTTTATTAGCAATAGATAACAGTATTTTTTGACTAATTAATTTTTTCCATTTCACACTATTGTGTGTATCATCTACAAACAACGATTTTAGATCTGATTGAATATTTTCTCGTTTATCGATTTTTCTTAAAAAATTGATTTCATGTACTAAATTATCAATTTTACTCATATTTTTGAAAATAGATGAATTATTTATATTACTTTTATGATGTTGAGTAGATTGAAAATATGCACAATCTTGAACAAAAACTGTATTTTTTTTATCTTCAATATTTTTGACATAAACATTGTTAAAATGAAATGTATTTTTTTTATGTTCATCAGATTTATTTTTAACATTTATTAAATATAAGTTATTTAATATATTTGGATCATTTTTCATATAATTGTTTCGTAAGTATAGATTTCGATGATCATATATATTATTATGCAATATTTTTGTATTTAATAGTTCAGGTTTTTCTTGGTTTGTTAATGTGTTCTTATGATCTGTATCATCTATAGATTTTATATAATTTTTTTTACTTTGATTAATATACTTATCTGTTTTTTTTTTTATATTATTGTTTATGTTTTGATTTTCTTTGTCTTTTTTAAAAAACTCTAGATCGTCAAAACTTAAAGTTCTATCTTTATAAGATAGAATATTCAGATAGTGATTAATTAAAAAATTAGAAAAGATACAATCTGTATCATGTTGTTTTTCTTTTTTAAAAATATTATCAAATTTTATTGTTTTATTCATTAAAGATTTATTTAGTTTTTCACAAAACAATTCTGATGTTTCTAATGTATTATCAATATAAAAATTTTTATCTTGTAAATCAACAAAAGAAGAAAAGTTTTTCAATACTGAAATAGTATCAATAATTTTGAACATGAAAATTATTATCCTTTTTTGAAAGATTTTAATTGAATATAATCGTTATTGAATTTGTTTTCTTGATATTTTTTTATTTTCAACATTATTTTTTTATTTTTTAAGTTTAAGTTGTTCCATAATTTTATTCTATTTGTGTTTAAATGCCAAGATTTTAAACTGTTTGCTATAATTTTTTTATTACACTGAACTATATTTTCGTTATTGTTGATAATTTTTTTTAAAACAGAAATAAAAACATTATAATTTTTCCATTCATTTACACAAATTCCTGATTTTACTTTTGCATACATCGTTTTTGTGTATTCTTTTTCATAATTATACAACAATTGTAATTGTTCAATAGTTTGTTTATTTTTTTCTTTTGTATATTTAATTTTAATTAATTCTTTTTCTGATTTAATTTTTTCTATTTTTTCTAAAATAGAAAATATAATTTTTTTAGATTTCATATATATTGATACATCCAAAACTTTTTTATATACAAACATCAATGAAATATTTCATTTAACTGTTGACAAGAAAGAGAATAATTATTTTGTTCAGATAATTCTTGACGTAAAAATTTTTCGAGTTTCGGCCAAAGTTTAACTGCATTATCTAAAACCAAATCGTTTCCAGAAACATAAGCACCTACGTTTATTAAATCTCGATTTCTTTGATAGGAAGAAATTAATTGTTTAAAATAAGTGGCTTGATGATATTGTTGAACATTAACAATATCTGGCATAACTCGACTAATAGAAGATTCAATATCAATTGCCGGATAATGACCTAAATCCGCATAATGACGAGATAAAATAATATGTCCATCTAATATAGAACGAGCAAGATATGAAACTGGATCTTGTTGTGTTTCGTCTTCCATTAAAATTGTATAAAAAGCTGTAATAGAACCGTTATTTTTTTGCGTATTCCCTGCGCGTTCTAATAAATTTGGGATTTTTTCAAAAACAGAAGATGGATAACCTTGACAAACTGGTAATTCTCCTAAAGCTAATGAAATCTCTCGTTCTGCCATAGCGTAACGAGTTAAAGAATCCATTACTAATAATACATTTTGACTTTTTTTACAGAAATATTCTGCAATACTAGTTGCATAAGATGCTGCTTGGATTCGTATTAAAGCAGAAACATTTGACGGAGCTGCAATTACTACAGATCGTGATAAATTTTGACTATTCAATACGTTTTTAACAAAATGTTTTACTTCTCTACTTCTTTCACCAATTAGTGCAATTACAACAACATCAGCTTGTGTATATTTTGTAATCATTTCCAGTAACATGGTTTTACCAAGACCTGGAGTAGAAAAAATTCCTATTCTTTGACCTTTTCCAATTGTCAAAAGACCATTAATAGATCTTATGCCAGTATCTAGTACTTCAGTAATTAACTTACGATTTAATGGATTTATATTATTACTATAATTTTTTACATTAATATAATGTCGCACATCTAATGGTGATAATCCATCTAATGGTAATCCGTTGCCGTCTAATACGCGACCTAATAGTTGCATACATAATGGCACTTTTTTTACTAAATGATTAGCATGTTTATCTAATTTTAAAAAAACACGAGAACCTAAAAAAACACCATCAATTTCTTCGAAAGATAATAATAAACTTTTTCCTTGTGAAAAACCTACTACTTCAGCATGAATATTAATATTTTGGCCATCTATAATTCTTTCAATAACACATTGAGCTCCAATAGGAACTTTTAATCCAACGACTTCTGCAATTAATCCTTTCACAGAAACAAGATATCCATAATTAATCATACTAGGAAGATTAGTAATCCTGTTTTCAAGAGAAGAAAGTTTTTTTAATAATTGAGTAAATCTCAAATTCATTAATATTCCTCTAAATCAATCAAACGATATAATTCTTGCCATCTAGCATCAACTGTAGAATCTAGATTATAACCTTCTGATTTAATTTTAAAATCATTCAAATCCATATTATCATCATATATTAATTTCCATTGATAAATACTTAGAAAATCTTTAAATTTTTTTTCTATAAATGCTTTATTATTAGAATGAAGAAATAGTGTTAGTTTGTTAAAACATATAGCTTCATCATTGATAATTTGTTTGATATGATCTAATAAAATAGATTTATCAAAATTAACTTTTTTCCCAACAATATAAGATGAAATTTTCAGTATGATGTTGATTAAACGAGTATATAATTGCTTTTCTATAATAGAAAAATTATGTTCAAATTCTGAAAAAAAATTATTTAATTTATTTGTTAATAAAATATTTTCTTTTTTCCCTTCTAATAAACCTTTTTTAAAACCATCATCATATGATTTTTTTTTTATACAATTCATTTGTTCTAAATCTATTTTTTCTAATTTGGAACAATTTTTTTTAGTTTTATTGATTTTGTTGTCATTTGAACTTTCATAAAATTTTTTTTCTTTCAATAGCTTATTTAAATAATTTAAGGATTGTGTATTATTTTTAATGTGTTTTAAATATATTTCTTCTGGATACCATTTGATCCATTCATCTTCTGATATGACATTAGACATAATACTCTCTTAAGTTTTTTAATGAAAAATTTTTATTATCTATAATATTTTTAATCATAACCAAAATTAGTTTTTGTTCGTTCTTTATAGAAATATCAGAGATATAAGATTTTTTTTCTAAACTTGAAGCCAATTTATTCGCTTCTAAATCAGACATATTTTTAAAAAATTTCTCTTTAATACTAAAATCAGTGTTTTGCAGTGCAATATATAATTTTTCTTTCTCTATGTTTTTGATAACCATTTTAATATATTTATCATCTAAATTTATTACATTTTTAAATAAAAATATTTCTTTAAGAATACTTTTTGCTAAATTTTCATTCATTATTTTAATTTGTTTTATAGTTTCTTTTTCATCCTTTAATTTCATCGTATTTAAAATGTTTACTGCAGTTTTTATGCCTCCTTCTTCTGATAAAATTAATTTTTTATTTTTTATTAGATTATTAATTACTCTATTTAACTCTACTAAACAAGATTCTTCTATACCACAAAATTCTGTAATTTTAGATATAATTTCAGCACGCTTTTTATTACTGAAAAAAGAAAGAACTTGAGCAGCTTGATTTTTGTCTAAATAAATTAAAATTGTTGTAATAACTTGAAGATGTTCATTATTTAATAAAAACGCTAATTGCTCAGGTTTCATGTAATTAAGTAATTGAATAGATATTTTAGCATCACGAATTTCCAATGTTTCTTGTAAAAGACAATTGCCTTTTTTTTCTCCTAAGGCTTTAAATAACATATCACCAAGATATTTATCATTAAAATTTAAATTAAAAGTGTCGTTTTTAATAACATCACAACAATCACGAAGTATTTCATACCGTTTTTTTCTAGACACCCTTTTAATATTTACCATAGAAGAAAGAATTTCTTGAATTTCAAGAGGAGTTAAATTTTTTAATACTTCCCCTGCTTGATCGGCTCCTATCGACATCAATAATAATGCACTTTTTTCAATACCATTTAGAATCATATTTTATCACTCATCCATTTACGAATAATCAATGCTATAGTACGTGAATTTTGATTAGATATTTGATTAATTAATTTATCTGTCTCTATACTGCTTTCAAGATTATTTTTTGTAGAAACACTATCTTTAATATCATCATGATATCTTTTATCTTTTTTCTCATTTTTAATAATTTTGTCTACTGAAGTATCTTTTTTTGAAAAAGGACAAACATATTTTTTTAATAAAATTAAAAACAATAAGGAAGAAATAATCCATGGTGTTAATGTAAATGCATAATTTGATAATCCATCAAATGGATTTGGATCATTTAATTTAATTAAATCTTTTTTAGGATATTGAGCAAAAGATTCGTTTACAACATGAATACTATCACCTCTAGATTTAGAATATCCTATAGCTTCACATATTAAATCTTTGATATTTTTTATTTTTTCTGGACTCAAAGGAATTAATTTTCCATTTTTATCTTGAATAAAATTCACAACAACAGCTGCTGATAATCGTTTAATTTCTCCTATATTCATTTTCATATGTGACACAGTATGATCTAATTCATAATTTATTATATTTTCACGATTAACATCAGCGTTGGATGGAATATAATCATTTTTTAAATTTCTACTGTTTTTGATTTGAATATTATCTTTTATATTATTTTTGTTGTTATTTTTAAAACTTTTCAAGATATGATTAGATAATGCACTTGGAATATTTTCATGTATATTATTTTTTTCTATTTGATCATGCACACTAGTTTGACTAGAACGTATTGCTTGATTCTTTTCACTAGAATTAGGTGAATATTTTTCTTGTGTTTTTTCTTGGGAATTAAAATCTATTTGAGCAGTAACTTGAGCATGAACATTGCCAAATCCTAATAATGGTTCTAAAATACTTTCAATTCTATCTTTATAACGAGATTCAATTTCGTCAGAATATTTAAATTGTAAATCATTAATTTGATTATATTCTAAAGCATTTTTATTTAATAAATGGCCTGATTGATCTACAATATTAATATTTTTTATAGATAAATTTGGTACGCTAGTGGAAATAAGATGTAATATAGCATTAATTTGTTCTGTATTTAATGTTTGTCCAGCATGAAATTCTAAAATAACAGAAGCCGATGGTTTTTTTTTGTCTTGTAAAAATAATGATGATTTAGGTAATACAATGTGTACTCTAGCATTTTTTATAACATTAATTTTTTTTACTGTTCGAGACAACTCTCCTTCTAAAGCACGTTGATAATTTATTTGTTCATTAAATTGACTAATACCAAACTTTTCTTTATCTAATAACTCAAAACCTATTCCTCCAGTTTGAGGTAAATTTTTTTCTGCTAAATATAAACGAGTGTCATCAATTTTATTTTTTGGTACAGCGATTTCCCCAGAAATATCAATAAATTTATAAGGAATTCTCATTGTATTTAACTCGTTAATAATAGCGTTACTATCTTCATTAGATAAATGATTATATAAAACCTGATAATCAGGAGATTTAATCCAAATCGAAAAAGAAATAGCAGTAATGACCGCAGCTGTTAATAATATAACTAAAACACGAGAATTTTTTAAAAAGCGAGATAAAAAATTATTAAATTTTTTTTTCTCTTCTAAGACCGAATCTTCTATAGTACTAAAATTCATGAAATATTCCTATCTAATAGTTAGTTCTAACTACAATTGAGTAGTATATTAAACAATTTTATTTAAGATAAAACATCTCCTATTAAATTATTTTTAATTTTTTTTAAATAATATTAAATTTATGCTTTTAAATATCGATTCTTTTTTATAGAATGAAAATATTTTAAAATTTAAAATAATAAAAAATTATTTAGAGGAAGATTATGTTTATCGATAATATAAACTATCAAAATTTTAATAAAACAATTAATTTGTTAGATAAAAATATAAACACACAAAAAAATACAAAATCTGATAATTTTATCGATTGTATAAAAACAGCATTAGGAGAAATTAGCAACATTCAAAATAATACAAAAATTGATACTGAGAAATTTTTATCAAATGAATCGGAAAAATCTTTAAATGATATTATGATCAATATAGAAAAATCATCTATTTCTATGAAAATGGCAATTCACATAAGAAATAAAATTATTGCTGCTTACCAAGAAATAATGACTCAACAAATTTAGATTATCATTCTGTCTGTGCTGAAAAATTCAGCACATTCTAAAATAAATATATACTTTTATATATATTTAATTCGGATTTTTTTAAATATTCACGTATGTTAAAATAAAATTTTATGGAGCTAAGTGGAATCGAACCACCGACCTCTTGCATGCCATGCAAGCACTCTACCAACTGAGCTATAACCCCGAAATATTACAATATAAAAACACATGAATTCTGTCAATTTATTTTTATTAAAATAGTTTCTTAAATTTTTATGATCAAACATCTTTTACATTATTGAAAAACACTTTGAATACAAAATCTAAATATAATCTTATTAAAAAGTAAATGTGTCAATTTTTTTATAAATAAAATTAAAATATATTTTTATAAAAATATCTATTTTTTTAAATTTAATTTTTTAATACAATCAAGCGTTTTTTGAATCCTCAATAAAACTTGTTTTTGACCTAATAAATATATCATTAGACTAATACTAGGTGAATGAACTACACCAACAACCGCAACACGTAAAATCATATTGATTTTTATTTTTTGAATATTCGTTTCAATAGATAAATGATCAATCATATTAGATATAATAGAACTGTTCCAAATAGATAATTTTTTTATCTTCTTATAAGATTTCTCTAAAATAGAACAGTTACTTAATACAAGATATTTTTTTGTTTCACTATTACAAAATATTTTAAATTCTTCATAAAAACATCTAAAAGATGTTGCCATTTCCTGTATAGTGTAAAAACGATTTCTTAATGATTTTACTAAAAATTCTAAATTAGGACTATTTTTTATGTCAACATTTTCTTCTTTCATATAGTTTCTAAGAATATCAGTAATTTTTTTTAACGATAAATTACTAATGTAATATTTATTGATCCATAATAGTTTTTTTATGTTTATAATACTAGCAGATTTACTCATTGATGTTAAATCAAATAACTTTTTCATATCTGAAATACTAAAAATTTCTTGATTACCATAAGACCATCCTAATCTTACTATATAATTTAATAATGCTTCAGGTAAAAAACCATTTTTTTGATATTCCATAATATTTTGAGCATTTTTTCTTTTAGAAATTTTATTTCCTACTTCATCTAAAATCATTGATAAATGGGCATAAATAGGAATTTTAGCTCCTAAAGATTTGAAAATGTTAATCTGACGAGGTGTATTGTTAATATGATCTTCTCCACGAATAACATGAGTAATATTCATATCTAGATCGTCTATTACAACACAAAAATTATAAGTAGGCATACCGTTAGAACGTTGAATAATAAGATCATCTAGTTCACGATTTTCAAAAACAATTTCACCTCTAATTTGATCATTGAACTTAACTTTACCCGAAACTGGATTTTTAAATCGTATTACATAATCATGATTCAGTACACTGGAAAAATTTAAATTTCTACAAGTACCAGAATAACGTGGTTTTATACCTTTTCTAATTTGTTCTTCTCGTTCTTTTTCTAGTTTTTTATGTGAACACACACACTTATATGCATCTCCTTTTTTAAGCATAATTGCAATAACTTTTTTATATCTGTTTAAACGTTTTGTTTGAAAATATGGTCCTTTATCCCAATTCAAACCTAACCATTTTAATCCATTTAAAATAGAATCAATTGAATATTTTTGAGAACGTTCAACATCAGTATCTTCTATACGCAATATAAACTCCCCGTTATGTTTTTTTGCAAATAACCAAGAGTATAAAGCGGTACGAATGCTGCCAATATGTAAGTTTCCAGTAGGGCTAGGGGCAAAACGTGTTTTTACTTTCATATATTCCTTATAAAAAAATTAAAATAATATAAAATAGAAAATATAGACTATAATCTCATCATTATGATTAAAATTTCAACAAACAAATATAATTTTAAAAAAAAAGATTGACTCTATTTTTAGTGGCTTTACAATAAAGAAATATAGTAAATTTTTTACAGGGTGATTAGCTCAGTTGGTAGAGCTCCTCCTTTACACGGAGGAAGTCGGCGGTTCAAGTCCGTCATCACCCATAAAAAGGGTCGTTAGCTCAGTCGGTAGAGCAGTTGACTTTTAATCAATTGGTCGCAGGTTCAAATCCTGCACGACCCAAAAATAAAAAAATTATTTTTTGACGTTTAAATTAACAGATTAAGTTGTTTTTCATTGATCATCTCTATATTTAAATTTTTTGCTTTAAAAAATTTAGAACCAAAATTTTTTCCATAAATTAATATATCTGTATTTTTCGATACACTATTTAAAATCTTAGCCCCTAAATTTGATAGGATAATTTTTAGTTGATGTCTTGAAAAAGAATCAAATACACCCGTTAAAACTATTTTTTTATTAAAAAAATATGTCTTTTTCTGGTTTTTGATCACAGTATTTGGATCATTCCAGATAATTTTTATCTTGTTTTCAAGTTTATAAACCATATCATAATTGACACTTACCGAAAAATAATTAAATATATTATTTGCAATAACTTTTCCTATACCAGAAATATTATTTAATTCTGTGATACTAGCACAAACCAATTTATTTAAATTTATAAAATGATTAGCAATCTTTTCTGCAAAAACCTCACCTACATTAGGGATTCCTAAAGCATAAATAAAACGTTTGAAAGTAATTGTTCTACATCTTTTTAGAGAATTTATAATATTAACGCTTTTTTTACGCCCTACATTTTTTAACGTAATTAAATCAAGATCTGTAAGAGAAAAAAAATCTACTGGATTTTGAACCAATCTTTTTTCTATTAACTCATTGATAATATTAGGGCCTAATCCTATTACATTAAAAGATTTTTTCGAGAAAAAATGATAAAAAGATCTTTTTTTCTGAGCATCGCATGTTAATCCGGCGTGACAACGAATTATTTTTTCTTCTTTATTTTCTAATAATTTAGTATCACAAAATGGACACAAAACAGGAAAAACCACTTTTTTAGAATTATTAAAACGAGTAGAATTCACAACGTTTAATATTTTGGGTATAACATCACCAGAACGACAAATAACAATAGAATCACCAATATGTAAATTTAATTTTTCTATTTCGTTTTTATTATATAACGAGGCTTTTTTTATTTTTACACCAGATATATAAACCGGATTAAAATAAGCTACAGGCGTAATTACACCTGTTCTACCAACTTGAAATTTGACGTCTTGTAACTTAGTTGTTTGTTGTGAAGAAAAAAATTTTAATGCTATAGCCCATTTTGGAAATTTTGAATTACATCCTAATTTTTTTTGTAAATCTATTGAATCAACTTTAACAACAATACCATCTATATCAAAATCAAGAAGATTGCGTTTTTTTTTAAATTTATTATAAAAATTAAATACTTCTTGATGATTTGAGCAACGAATAATTTCTTGATTAATTGGAAACCCCCATTTTAAACATTGCATCAATCTTTTGTAATGAGTAGAAATATTTTTTATTGTTTTAAAATCTTTAAAGAAATAACATCCATAACAAGAAAATATTAATTTTCTTTTGTCTGTTATGTTTGAATCAAGATGACGTAATGAACCAGCAGCTGCATTTCTAGGATTAGAGAACATCTTGATTTTATTTATTCTAGATTTTTCATTTAATCTTAAAAAATCAGATTTTAACATAAATACTTCTCCTCGTACCTCTAATCTTTCAGGTATATTAGAACCTTTTAATTTCAAAGGAATTGACTTTATCATTTTCGCATTGGAAGTGATATTTTCTCCTTTGTAACCATCACCTCGAGTAGCTGCTCTTATGAAAATTCCTTTTTCATAAATAAGACTAATAGCTATACCATCAATTTTAAGTTCACAACAAAAATTTATTTTTTTCTTTGTATCAATATTTTTTTTAATTCTTTTTTCAAATTCTAAATATCCATTAAAATCAAATGTGTTTTCTAAAGATAACATAGGGAAAAAATGCAGAATTTTTTTAAATTTATCCGTTAAATTTGAACCGATTTTTTGCGTAGGTGAATCATCAGTAATAAAGTTTTTGTTTTTTCGTTCCAAAATGTACAATTGATTAAGTAAATAATCATATTCAGCATCAGAAATAATAGACTCATTTAAAGTATGATAATAATATTGGTATTTTAAAAGATCTTTTCGTAAATGTTCAATTTTGTTTTTAATAGTTTTCATAAATATATTGTATAAATTCTCTAACAAACCGGATTCTAAATTATCTCATAATTCTATAAATTAATAATATTGGTATGTTTTATTATATAGTTTTTCCTTATAATATAAGTATTGTTTATTTTTGATATATAGAAAAACAGTTTTTTTAAAATTATTTAAAATCCGTATAATAAAAAAATCATTTAATCAGTTTTTCACTAAATTTTTTGATTTAGAAAAAATAAATTTAAAAAAATAAGGAAAAAAATGAATAAAATATATGAAGATAATTCTTTAACTATAGGTAACACACCGCTAGTACGTTTAAAAAATATAGGAAATGGAAATATTTTAGGAAAAATTGAATCTAGAAATCCTAGTTTTAGTGTTAAATGTAGAATTGGTGCTAATATGATATGGAATGCAGAAAAAAATAGTAGTTTAAATAAAAATATAGAGCTTATAGAAGCTACTAGTGGCAACACAGGAATTGCATTAGCCTATGTTGCCGCCGCTAGAAATTATAGATTAACTCTTACTATGCCAAATACAATGTCAATCGAAAGAAGAAAAATCTTAAAAGCTTTAGGTGCAAAACTAATTTTAACAAATGGTAAATATGGCATGAAAGGATCTATATCTAAAGCTAATGAAATTGTATCAAAAAATCCCAAAAAATATCTTTTACTGAAACAATTTGAAAATCCAGCTAATCCTGAAATTCACGAAAAAACTACCGGTCCAGAAATATGGAATGATACTAATGGTAATATAGATATTTTTATTTCTGGTGTAGGTACTGGAGGTACCATTACAGGAGTAACAAAATTTATAAAAAACACCCAATTAAAAAAAAACTTAATTAGTATTGCTGTTGAACCATCTGAATCACCGGTAATTACACAATTTTTATCAGGAGAAGAATTAAAACCAGGATTACATAAAATTCAAGGAATTGGAGCAGGATTTATCCCAAAAAATTTAGACTTAACATTAATTGATCAAATTATAACAGTTTCCAGTGAAGAATCAATAATCATGGCTCAAAAATTAATGAAAGAAGAAGGTATATTAGCAGGTATTTCTTCAGGAGCAGCTTTATGCGCAGCTTTAAAAGTTCAAAAACAAAAAACATTTTTAAATAAAAACATCGTGGTTATGTTACCTTCTTCAGGAGAACGTTATTTAAGTACTGAATTATTTTCTACATTGATCTAATTATTTTATTAAAAAATATGTGTATTTTTTTAATAAATTTTTAAACTCTAAGAAAATTATACTAATAAATTATTATTAAGGAAAAAATATGTTTCAAAATGAAATTACAATAAATGCTCCACATGGATTACATACTCGTCCTGCTGCTCAATTTGTAAAAGAAGCAAAAAAGTTTATTTCAAATATTTTTATTGTTCACAATGGTAAATCAGTCAATGCGAAAAGTTTATTTAAAATTCAAACATTAGGTTTAGTGAAAGGAAGTTTAATTACATTGTCTGCAGAGGGTGAAGATGAAAAACAAGCTATTGAACACTTATCTACAATAATGACAGAACTGGAATAAAATTATCATTAAAAAATAATTTATATATTTTCTATAATACCGGAGGTTAAAAAAAATCATAACTTCCGGATTATTTTAGTATGGACACGTATTCATCTAACACGCCATCTTTTTCCTTTCTGAATAGACAAACTTTATGATTAAAGGTAATTGTTATGATTTCAGGTATTTTAGCATCACCCGGTATAGCTTTTGGACTAGCTCTTTTATTAAGAGAAGCAGAAATCGTTATTGATCGGAAAATCATCGATATTAAAAATACACAAAAAGAAATAAATAAATTTTTTCACGGTAGGAACAAATCAATACAACAATTACTAGAAATAAAAACTACAGCTAAAAAAAAATTAGGAGAACAAAAAGAAAGTATTTTTGAAGGTCATATTATGCTTCTTAAAGATGAAGAATTAGAAAAAGAAATCATTGATTTAATAAAAGAAAAAAATATATCTGCTTCAGCAGCTGTAGAACAAGTGATTGAAGGACAAGCAAAGGTTTTAGAAGAATTAAAAGACGAATATTTAAAAAACCGAGCTATTGATGTAAGAGATATTGGTAATCGCTTACTAAAAAATATTCTTAATTTAAGCATTATTGATTTAAACAATATAAAAAAGAAAGTAATTTTAATTGCAAAAGATTTAACTCCTTCAGAAACAGCTCAAATTAATTTAAAATATATTTTAGGTTTTATTACTGATTTAGGTGGAGAAACATCACATACTTCTATTATGGCAAGATCATTAGAAATACCTGCTATTGTAGGAACTAATAAAATTACGAAATTAGTGAAAAATAATGATTTTATTATTCTAGATGCTGTTAATAATCAAATTTTTATCAATCCATCTCAAGAATTGATTAATCAAAAGAGAAAAGAAAATGAACAACTTATTTTAAGAACAAATAAGTTGACAAATTTAAAAAATTTATCTGCAACAACGATAGACGGACATAATGTAAAAATTGGTGCTAATATTGGTAATGTTCAAGATATTTATTCTGCAAAAAAAAATGGCGCTGAATGTATTGGACTTTATAGAACAGAATTTTTATTTATGGATAGAAATTCTTTACCTAGTGAAGAAGAACAATTTCAAGCATATAAAAAAATAACAGAATCAATGGGGGAAAAAGCTGTTATAATTAGAACAATGGATATTGGTGGTGATAAAAACCTTCCTTATATGAATTTACCGAAAGAAGATAATCCCTTTCTTGGATGGCGTGCTATACGTATTTCAATGGATAGAAAGGAAATACTACACTCACAATTAAATGCAATTCTAAGAGCATCTGCTTTTGGAAAAATATACATTCTATTTCCTATGATCATTTCAGTAGAAGAAATTAGAATATTAAAACTAGAAATCAAAATACTTAAGAAAAAATTATACAATAATCAAATAATGTTTGATGAAAATATCCGTATTGGAATTATGATAGAAACACCTGCATCAGCTATTATCGCTGAGCACTTAATCAAAGAAGTAGACTTTTTTAGTATTGGAACTAATGACTTAACACAATATACTTTAGCCGTTGATCGAGGGAACGATTTAATTTCACATCTTTATGATCCTATGAATCCATCTATTTTAAAATTAATTAAACATGTTATTGATGTTTCACATTCGCACGGGAAATGGACTGGAATGTGTGGAGAACTTGCAGGAGACGAGCGTGCTACTATATTACTATTAGGAATGGGATTAGATGAATTTAGTATGAGTTCCATAAGTATTCCTAAGATAAAAGAAATAATTCGTAAAACGTCTTTTTCTCATGCTCAAAAACTCACGAAAAAGATATTAAAATTAGCTACTACTAAAGAAATACTTAATTTATTAAAAAAATTCGTTTAAATACTCAAGAGATCAATATGTACTCAAAAACATTATAAAAAAGTAATTAGGAGAAAAAAATGAGTTTCTTGTCTGATCTTTTCCAGAGTAAAAAACCTAATTTTTCTAAAAAAATAGACATTTTTTCACCGTTAACTGGTAATATAGTAAAAATTGAAGATGTACCAGATCTTGTGTTTGCACAAAAAATAGTAGGAGATGGAATAGCAATACAACCATCAGAAAATAAAATTCTTTCTCCTGTTAATGGAACTATTGGAAATATAGTAGAAAGTATGCATGCTTTTTCAATTATATCAGAAGATAATGTTGAATTATTTGTACATTTTGGTATTGATACTATTAAATTAAAAGGACAAGGTTTTAAGACAATGGTAAAAAAAAATCAAAAAGTAAAAATAGGAGATGAAATTATCATTGTTGATTTAGATTTTTTAATGAAAAAATCTAAATCTATTATAACGCCTATTGTAATATCTAATATAGAAAACTTTAAAAAAATAAAAAAATATTCAGGCAATACTATTGCTGGAAAAACAGTTATTATGTCCTTATACAACTGATATTCAAAATAAAAACGGTGCTATTATTTAGTACCGTTTTTATATAATGTAAAACATTTCGAAGGAAAAACAATGATGGATTTATGTCAAATGATTCCTGTTATTATTATTGGGACAATAGAAGGAATAACAGAATTTTTGCCAATTTCTTCTACAGGACATATTATTATAATTTCTCATTGGTTAAAAATAGACAGTGACAACACTCAATTACTATCAATGTTTATACAATTTGGATCTGCGTTAGCTATAGCATGTTTTTTTTATAAAAACGTTTTAAATATACTAGATTTTAACAATTGTCTTTTAAATAAAAAAACAAAAATTTTACATGTATTTGTTGCGATCTTACCAACAATCCTTTCAGGATTAATTTTTTACAAAAAAATTAAGATTTTATTGAATATAAATGACATTATGTATGCATTAGTATTAGGTAGTTTCTTTTTGATTTTTTCTGAGTTATTAAAACCAAAAAAAAATAAAATATCAAATATGAACAATATCAGCTTATGTCAAGCGATTATTATTGGATTATTTCAAGTATTCTGTCTATATCCAGGTATTTCAAGATCAGGAGTTACAATAGCAACTGGAATATTGTTAGGCATTAAAAAAACAGTTGCAATAGAATTTTCTTTTATTATATCTATTCCATTATTAATGGGTTCTGCTTTATTTGAAATCATTCAAAATATTGATAAATTCAAAGAAACTCATCTTTTAATATTATTTTCTGGTTTTATAATTTCGTTTATTATTTCTACTCTTTTTATAAAAAAACTATTAAAAATAATTAACGAAACATCAATGATATTTTTTGGAATATATCGTTTAATATTAGCCATATTAATTTATTTTGTTCATTAAAAACTAAAATTTATAATTAATTTCTTCTTTTATTTTTCGCAAAATTTTTGTATTTTGTTTGATCGCCATTCATCTAGTTTTTTTATTCGTAAACGTATTAATTCACTTTTAATTTTTTTTCCTTTAAAACCTTTATTTAAAATTAATTTAGTAGATACATTATTTACAATAAAAAAACATTCATTTAGAAAAAGACTAGAATTACTATCATTATAATTAACTTTTAATACATTTAAAAAATTAAATTTACTTAAAAAAGCTAATTTTTTAACACGATCTGGTTTTCTCCAAGCATCAATTTTATAAAAAAATGTTATAATTTTTTTAGATGATTGATGACTAATAGTATTTAAAAAAAAACAAAAACCAGTATTTAACACTGATATATCTCGAATATAAGATGGAATATTAAAACGTGTGCATAAATTACTAACTAAATCAGCCGAACTTTTATCATAAAATTCATTAAATGAATGCATGTAAATTACATTCATGGATAAAAATTGACATAAATAAGCAAATCGTACATCTATATCATTACAAAGAAAAGAGATTTTAGCTAATCCTTTTAAAATAATTTTTATATCATATAACATATTAAAAATATAATAATTAAAAAAATTTTTTGTATCATATAAAAAACGAATTTCTGGAAAAAAAAAATGCAAAGCTTTACATTTATATAATATTTTAAAATATATATGAGGATTAGAAGTTTTAAAAGCTTTTTCAGTTTCATTCCATATTCTGTTTTTGGTTAAATATAATAATTCTTTTTTTTTTACCATAATAGACATTAAAATCATAGTTTCTTTTGCAATTTTAAATCCTAAATGAATTAAACTAGCAGAAAATCTGGCTGTTCGTAAAATACGTAATGGATCTTCTGAAAAAGATGGTGATACATGTCTTAGTAAACGGTTTTCGATATCTTTTTTCCCGCCAAAAGGATCAATATAATTACCTTCTATATCTTGAGCAATAGCGTTAATTGTTAAATCACGTCTTATCAAATCTTCCTCTAAAGTGACATTAGAATTATAATCAGTATTAAAGCCAGTATATCCTGTACCAGATTTTTTTTCTTTTCTTGCTAAAGCATATTCTTCATGTGTTATTGGATGTAAAAATACTGGAAAATCTTTTCCAACTTGTTGAAAATTATTTTCTAATAATATTTTTTCCGAACCACCAACTACAACCCAATCTCTATCTTTAATAGGTAAATTTAATAACGAATCGCGAACAGCGCCTCCTACTAAATATATTTTCATAACTATTTTCTCACACTGAAAACATCTCTAATTTAAATAAAAAAAATAATTTTTAAGAAAATTTTATTATTTTAAATAATTAAATCTTGTAATAATCTGATAGATAATATATAAAAAATATATTACTTATGAAATTAATCTTTTTTATCTAAAGAAATAATCTTATGAAAAAAAAAACAATTACTTTTAAAAACTCAAATATTCTTGTTATTGGTGATCTAATATTAGACTGTTATTGGTATAGTAAAAATCACCAAATGTTATCAGAACAACTTACACCAATTTTATTAATTGATAAAATAAAAAAACAACCTGGAGGTGCTGCAAATGTAGCTAAAAATATTGCAGATATTGGTTGTCAATCTAAAATTATTGGGTTTGTTGGAATGGATTATGAAGGATTTATTTTAAAAAAACTTTTACACCATATCAGAATCGATTGCGATTTAATTTCTATAAAAAAAAACAAAACAATTACTAAGATTCGTATCTTATCAGATAAAAAACAATTAATGCGATTAGATTTTCAAAAAAAATATATTTCTAAAAAAATTGATTCTTTATATCAAAGAATCCTTTGTTCATTGTCATATTTTAAAATTTTAGTGCTATCGGATTATTCCAAAGGCACTTTAACTGACGTTAAAAAAATTATTCATTTAGCTAGAAAAATGTCAATTCCTGTACTAATAGACCCTAAAGGAATAGATTTTAAAAAGTACTCTGGTGCAAATTTACTTACACCTAATCTTTCTGAATTTGAAAAAATAGTTGGAAAATGCAATAAAGAAAAAGACATATTCAAGAAAGGTGCAAAATTATTGTATGATCTAAAATTATCAGCACTTTTAGTTACTCGTTCTAAAAATGGTATGACTTTATTCCAAATTAAAAAAAAACCCATACATTTTCCTGTTACGTCGACAAAAGTATCTGATGTTACTGGTGCGGGAGATACAGTCATATCTATTATTGCAGCTTCTTTAGCCAAAGGTTACTCTTTAGAAGAAGCATGTTTTTATGCAAATGTTGCCGCAGGTGTAGTCGTACAAAAAATAGGAACTGCAACAATTACTATCCATGAACTAAATTCAGCTTTAAATCTTTAATTAAAAAAAGATTGAGGTTAAAATTTCCTCGAAATTTGTTAAAAAATTTTTTATAATTTATGTACATAATAAAATTATATACATTTTATAAAAAATGAATATCTTATTATTTTATTGATATTTTTTATCTTATAATTTTCTAGATTGCTCTTCAATTTAATTCAATATACAATCATTATTTATAAAAAAGTTTTATTTACGGTATCAAAATCTAATATATTTTATTAAATATGTTTTTTATTTTATAAAATTTTTTAACAAGTCAATTTATTAAGGATTTTTATATGAATCAAAAATTTTTATCTAAATTTGGTACATCCACAGAACGAGTTGAAAATGCAATATCTGCTCTTCAATCAGGTCAAGGAATTATTATATTAGATGATGAAAAACGTGAAAATGAAGGAGATCTCGTATTTGCCGCTGAAAATATGACAGTTGAACAAATGGCTTTAACGATTAGATACGGTAGTGGAATTGTATGTTTATGTATAACTGAAGCTAAACGAAAAAAATTAAATTTACCAATGATGGTTAAAAATAACACTAGTAAATATCAAACAGGATTTACAGTAACAATCGAAGCAGCAAAGGGAATTTCTACTGGTGTATCGGCTCAAGATAGACTAACTACTATAAAAACAGCTATTTCAGATAATTCTAAACCTGAAGATTTAAATAGACCAGGTCACGTCTTTCCATTAAGAGGTCATAAAAATGGACTATTAGGCAGATCAGGACATACAGAAGCTGCTATTGAAATAGTTTCTTTAGCTGGTTTTAAACCATCAGGAGTTATATGTGAATTGATGAATAAAAATGGAACTATGGCTCGTTTATCAAAAATTATGAAATTTTCTCAAAATAAAAAAATAAAAATATTAACTATACAAGATTTAATCGTTTATATGGGCAATAAAAAAACTGTTATTAATAATAGTTAATTTCAATAATATTAATTATCAATAGGAGATAGTTCAATAATAGACCATTTTGGTTTTACTAAAATATCTAATTGAGGTTTTTTTGCTTCTTTATATCGTAAAAAACCAACATATGCAATCATCGCTGCATTATCTGTACATAGATCTAATCCTGCATAAGAAACTGTTCCATTAAAATCTTTTTTAATCATTTGTTCTGCTTGTTTTCGTAAGAGAGAATTTGCACTAACACCACCTGCTATAACTAAATGTTTCCATTTTTTTAATTTTAATGCTTTTTTAGTTTTAATTAATAATGTATCTATGACTGCATCCTCAAAAGATCTTGCAATATTTGCTTTATCTTGTACAGTTTTAAAATTTTTAATGACTTTAGCTACACATGTTTTTAATCCTGAAAAGCTAAAATTTAAATTAGAATGATGTATCATAGGACGAGGAAAATAAAAATAATTTTCAACACCATCAGATGCTAATTTAGATAATGCAGGACCACCAGGATATTTCAAACCTAACAGTTTTGCAACTTTATCAAAAGCCTCTCCTGCTGCATCATCTAAACAATTTCCAAGTATTTCATATTGTCCTAGTTCATGAACAGCAACAATTTGAGTATGTTTTCCTGATACTAATAATCCAATGAATGGATATTTGATTGATTTATATCCTAACATTGGTGATAAAAGATGCCCTTCCATATGATTAATAGGAACCACTGGAATATTTAAAGAAAATCCTAAAGAACATGCAAAAGTAGCACCGACTAATAAAGAACTTACTAAACCAGGTCCAGCAGTATACGCAATAAGATCAATATCTTTAATATTTGTAATATTAAATATTTTTTTTAATAGAAAAACTATAGAATCCATATGTTTACGAGATGCTAATTCAGGTATTATACCACCATTTTTATTATTTAATATATTTTGATTGTATACCTGATTTACCAATACTCCTTTTGTACTATCATAAATAGCTACACCTGTATCATCACAAGAAGTTTCAATACCTAATACTTTCATATTTTTTATCTCTTCTAATCAAGTTTTTAATAAAAATATATATCAATCACTTTTTTTAAGTGCATGTAATTCTCAAAATATTGAATTATTGTAAAAATTAACAAAAAATTTACTTGGATGATAGAAAATAAAAAAATGATACTTTACAAGATAATATATATTGATATAGGATCAATCATTATTAAAAATTTTTATAAATATTTTGTATTATTTTATAAAAACATATTGAGGTCAATATTAAATGCCAGTAATCAAAGTACGTGAAAATGAACCTTTTGATGTAGCACTTCGTCGTTTCAAACGATCTTGCGAAAAAGCCGGAATTTTATCTGAAATTCGTCGAAGAGAATTTTATGAAAAACCTACTACTGAACGTAAACGAGCAAAAGCGTCTGCTATTAAACGTCTTGCAAAAAAACTTACACGAGAAAACGCAAGACATATTCGAATGTATTAGATATTTTAATTATATTTATTCACAAAAAACAATCCAAAATACCGTTCTTCTATTTATGAGAACGGGAACTAATTTTTATAATTTAAAAATATATGACTGGGAAAATACCTAAATATTTTATTAATGAATTATTATCTCTAACTGATATTGTAGAACTTATTAAATCACGATTAATCCTGAAAAAATGCGGTAAAAACTATCAAACCCACTGCCCTTTTCATAATGAAAAAACTCCATCATTTACTGTTAGCTATGAAAAACAATTTTATTATTGTTTTGGATGTTATGCACATGGAAATGCTATTGATTTTTTAATAAATTATGAACGTTTAAACTTCATAGAAAGCATTGAAGAATTATCTATAATGCACGGCATGACAATACCATTTGAAAATACACAAGATAATTTTTTTTATGTAAAAAAACAAAAATTATATTTATTAATGAATCAATTATGCAAATTGTATCAAAAAAATATTATTTTAGATAATTCAGCTAATGAATATTTATTTAAAAGAGATATTAACAACACAATGATTAGTACTTTTTTAATTGGTTTTGCTAGTTTTAATTGGAATATTTTTTGTAAAAAAATACATATAAATAAAAAATTAGAAGAAGACTTATTAGTTTACAATATATTATCGATCAATAAAAAAGGATATAAATATGATGTTTTTCAGGGACGTATAACATTTCCAATACAGGATCAAAATGGTAGAATTATAGCGTTTGGAGGACGTTCAATAAATAATTTTTTACCAAAATATCTAAATTCTCAAGAAACAGATATTTTTTGTAAAAGAAAACAAATTTATGGGTTATATCAAGTTAAAAAAAAATTCTCAAAACCGAAATATCTATTAGTTGTGGAAGGCTATATTGATGTTATATCATTAACGCAATATAATATCAACTATGCAGTTTCTTGTTTAGGTACTTCTATAACGATTGAACACATTCAAATTCTTTTTCAAAATACCAATACAATTATCTGTTGTTATGATGGCGATACAGCTGGAAAAAATGCAGCTTGGAATACTTTAAAAAAAGCATTACCATATATATCAGATGCAAAGACTATAAAATTTATGTTATTACCTAATAATGAAGATCCTGATACAATTATCAGAAAAGAAGGTAAAGAAAAATTTCAAATCCGAATTGATAATGCAATAACTATGTCAAATTTTTTTTTCACACACATGTTAACAAATATTAATTTATCGTCAATAGACAATAAATTTTACTTAAGTAAACGTGCTTTACCTTTAATAAACACTATTGCTAGTGATACTATACGCATTTATTTACGTCAAAAACTAGCTAGAATGATAGGAATTTTAGATGACAATCAATTTGAAAAATTTTTATATGAACAAGAAATTAAAAAAATACAAAAACCAGAATTTTACATCAAAAGAACTCCAATGAGAATTCTTATAGCTTTACTTATACAAAATCCTGATCTAGCTATAATAGCTCCTCCAATAAAAAAATTAAAAAAAATAAAAATAAAAGGTTTATATATTTTTTTAGAAATATTACAAATATGCTTAGATTATCCTAAAATTAAAACAGGTCAGATATTAGAATTTTATAGAAACACTAACATCAATAATATTTTAAAAATGTTATCTAGATGGGATCATATGATTGTTCAAGAAGAAATTCAAAATATGTTTTTAGATCTATTAACTAATATATATGATAAAATTCTTGAAGAAAGACAAGAATATCTTATTGCACAAGAAAGAACAATAGGACTCACTATGACTGAAAAAAAAGAAATTTGGTCTATTAATAAAAAACTATCAAATAATAAAAATTTTTCAAAAAATAATACACATAATACTCAAAAAAATTAAATAATTTTTTATTAAAATTTTTAATATTAAATTTAGATTTAAAAAATTATTAATTTTCATCAAACTAATAGAATTTGGATATCGTCTTATGGATCAAAATCCACAATCACAACTTAAGCTACTTGTTAATCATGGTAAAGAACAAGGCTATTTAACCTATGCTGAAGTTAATGATCATCTGCCAGAAGACATTATTGATTCTGAACAAATTGATGACATTATTCAGATGATTAATGACATGGGAATTCCAGTGGTTGAAGAAGCGCCTGATGCTGATGATTTGATTTTAAATGAAATACAATCAGACACAGATGAAGATGCGGTTGAAGCAGCAACACAAGTTTTATCTAGTGTAGAATCAGAATTAGGACGAACAACGGATCCTGTGCGAATGTATATGCGAGAAATGGGTACTGTAGAACTATTAACACGAGAAGGAGAAATAGACATAGCTAAACGTATTGAAGAAGGCATAAATCAAGTTCAATGCTCAGTATCAGAATATCCAGAAGCCATAACTTATCTGCTTGAACAATACGATCGTATTAAAACTGGTGAAATACGATTATCTGATATAATAACAGGATTTGTAGATCCTAGTGTAGAAGAGATTTATTCCCCTGTAACTATTAATATAGGTTCAGAAATTCTAGATGAATTACAAAATAATGATGAAGAAAATAATCAAACAGAAAATGAAGATGATCACAGTGTTGATCCAGAATTAGCAAACGAAAAATTTTCTGAATTACGAAAACAATATAATAACACTAATGAAATAATTAAGAAAAAAAATAGAACACATAAAGATTCTTTATTAGAAATTTACAATCTTTCAGAAGTGTTTAAACAATTTCGATTAGTTCCAAAACAATTTGATCATTTAGTTAATAATATGCGAAATATGATGGAACGTGTTAGAACACAAGAAAGAATAATCATGAAATTATGTATTGAAGAATGCAAAATGCCAAAAAAAATATTTATTAAAATTTTTCCAGAAAAAAAAATTAATTACCATTGGTTCATAAAAGAACAAAATACAGATCAACCATGGTCTAACAATTTAAAAAAAATAAAAGAAGCGGTTTTTATTAGTATACAAAAATTAATAGACATAGAACAAGAAACAGGTTTAACAATTGAACAAGTTAAAGATATTAATAAAAGAATGGTCATTGGTGAAGCCAAAGCTAAAAGAGCAAAAAAAGAAATGGTAGAAGCTAATTTAAGATTAGTGATTTCTATTGCAAAAAAATATACGAATAGAGGATTACAATTTTTAGACTTAATTCAAGAAGGAAATATTGGTTTAATGAAAGCAGTAGATAAATTTGAATATCGTCGTGGTTATAAATTTTCAACATATGCAACTTGGTGGATTCGACAAGCTATTACTAGATCTATTGCTGATCAAGCTCGTACTATTCGTATTCCAGTTCATATGATAGAAACTATTAATAAACTAAATCGTATTTCTAGACAAATGTTACAAGAAATCGGTCGAGAACCAACTCCAGAAGAACTATCTGAAAAAATGCTTATTCCAGAAGACAAAATTAGAAAAGTTTTAAAAATAGCTAAAGAACCAATATCTATGGAAACTCCTATCGGAGACGATGATGATTCACATTTAGGTGATTTTATTGAAGATACCTCTCTAGAATTACCATTAGATTCTGCAACATCTGAAAGTTTACGATCAGCAACACATGATGTTTTATCGGGTTTAACTGCTCGTGAAGCAAAGGTACTACGGATGCGATTTGGCATTGATATGAATACTGATCATACTCTAGAAGAAGTTGGAAAACAATTTGATGTTACTCGAGAAAGAATACGTCAAATAGAAGCAAAAGCTCTTAGAAAACTACGTCATCCAAGTAGATCAGAAGTTTTGCGTAGTTTTTTAGATGATTAAAAAATGGTAATTATAAAATAAAACTTCTGAATAATAATTTATTTTCTCTTTAAAAACAACAGAAGTTTTTATTTTATATAAAACAATTAAATACCATCTCCGTATTGAAAATTATTTATTATACATGATAAATTATCTTTATTTTTTTGAGAAAATTCTTTATTATTGATTTTAACTATCTTAGCTGGCACTCCAACAACTGTAACATACGAAGGGATATTTTCTAACACTATAGAACCAGCACCTATTTTCGAACCTAAACCAACTTCAATATTACCTAATATTTTTGCTCCAGCTCCTATCACGACATTTTTTCGAATAGTAGGATGTCTATTTTTGCTATCATTTTTACCTGTTCCACCTAAAGTAACTGAATGAAAAATTGAAACATTATCTTCTATAATGACACCTTCTCCAATAACAATTCCAGTTGCGTGATCAAGCATTATACCAGAACCAATAGAAGCTGCTGGATGAATATCTACTGAAAAAATTACAGATATTCTACTTTGCAAGTATATAGATAACAATTTTTTTTTAATATTCCAAAGATAATGACTTAATCTGTAAGCTTGTAAAGCATGAAAACCTTTTAAATATAATAAAGGTGTTAAATAATCTGTTACTACTGGATCTCGTTTCAATACAGCTTTTAAATCTTCTAATACAACGTTTACAAGAGAAACATTATTTAGATATATATAATTAAATATTTTTCGAATCTTTTTTTCAGAAACGCTGGATATAGATAATTTATTAGATAATATATAACTCAAAGAACTACTTAAAGTTTTATGTTTCAAAATACAATTATAATAAAAATCTGATAAAATTGGTTCTTTTTTTAATAAAAGTGAAACTTCGCATATTATTTTATTCCATATTTTTGATATTTCTAAAACAGACATAATTATTCTCCTAAACAACATATAATTATTTTGATAATTTAAAAAATTCTAGTTATCAGATAAAAAAGTCAATTAGTTTTATTTATGTTGTTTTTTTGAATTTATATGATTAAAATAAATAGAATCAAAATTAATTGGAGCAATATTTATCTGTGGAAAACTGGCACGAGAAACTAAATTAGATATACATTCACGCGCATAAGGAAACAAAATATTCGGGCAATAAGAATGTAAGCAATGGCTAAGTTGATCTTCTTTTAAATTTGAAATAAAAAAAATACCAGCTTGATGCACATCACATAAAAATACTACATTATCTTTTATTTTTACTATAACTCTTATTTGTAAAACAATTTCAAAAATATTTTTTTCTATCTTTTTAAAAAAGGTATTTAAATCGATTTTAATGATAGGTTTCCAATTAAGATAAAAAATATTTGGTGTATGAGGAGATTCAAAAGAAATATCTTTTATATAAATACGTTGAATTTCAAAAATATTTTTTTTTATTTTTTCTTCTGACATAAAATATATCCAAAAAAAATTAGCAATTATTATATCCATATTACAAATTGAATTTTGTTTCCATGAAATTCAAAGATTTATTAATGATGTGATTATTTATCTTCAATAACTAAAGGTAAATGATCTAAAGACCAATAATATATACCGTTTTTTAAAACATAAATACGATTAAATCCATTTTTTAAAAATTCTGCCATACAATTTTTGCATTCATTCATTTCACTCAATATTAGAATGACTGGAAAAGATTTATAATCTTCTATTTTTTTTAAATTACCTGAAAGAATTTGATTTAACGGAATATTGATAGAATTTACAATATGTCCTTTTTTAAATACTTCTATAGAACGAGTGTCAACTACAATTCCATTGTTTTTATTAATTAATTTTATCGCTTGAATATTATTAATAATTTTATCTTTAAAAGAATTGATCTTAATTATCAACAATAATGATAAGATAAGAAAAAAAAACCATAAACTAATTAATATAAAATGTTGGTTACAAAAAAATATTACTTCTTTCATAGTTTATATATCCTATTTTTTTAAATGATAAAAATTTAATTTTTAATACAAATTATTAACTTGGTATTTAAATATTTTTAAATCCAAGTTAACAAATAAAAATACAAAAAATATTATATTAATAAAAAATTTTTAAATAACATTTAATCTGTGTTTTTCTTTAATAATTTCTTTATAAACTTGACATGGCGAAACACCACCTTGAGATACTCTTTTTTTAAGACATTCTTCTAAAGAAATATTTTGATATATATCATCTTCAATAAGATTATTATATATTTTAAATGTAGCTAACGTTAGTTCATTTAAAGATTTTTTTTGACTAATAGCTTCAAGTACTAATTGACCTGATATTTTATGTGCTTCGCGAAAAGCAACACCCTTTTTTACTAAATAATCTGCAATTTCTGTAGCATTAGAATATCCTTCTTCTGCAGCTTTACGACATGATTCATGTTTAATTTTAATGTTTTTTAAGATTAAAATTGCTATACATAAACAATCATTCCAAGTTTTTACCGCATCAAATAAACATTCTTTATCTTCTTGCATATCTTTATTGTAAGCTAAAGGAAGCGATTTTAAAACAGTTAAAATTGAAGTTAGAGAACCATAAACACGACCGCATTTAGAACGAATTAACTCTAATGCATCTGGATTCTTTTTTTGCGGCATTAAAGATGAACCTGAAGTGATTGAATCAGATAATTCAATAAAATTAGCCTCACCAGAATTAAAAAATATTAAATCTTCAGAAAATCGCGATAAATGCATCATGCTGATCGAAGCTGACGATAAAAATTCCACAACATAATCTCGATCTGAAACGCTGTCAAGAGCATTATTAGTTGCTGAATCAAATCCCATAGAAATCGCAAGTTCTTGACGATTGATTTTCCATCCTGTACCTGATAGCGCTCCAGAACCTAGAGGACTTTGATTTAATCGTTTTAACACATCTTGTAAACGACTAAAATCTCGTTTTAACATTTCTATGTACGCTAAACACCAATAAGAAAAAGTAATAGGTTGCGCTCGTTGTAAATGAGTATAACCCGGCATAATAACATTATGATATGACTCTGCATTAACAATAAAATTTTTTTGTAATTCAATAATATTATCTAATAATATGTGTATCTTTTTTTTGCACCATAACTTTAAATCAGTTGTAATTTGATCATTTCTGCTACGACCAGTATGTAATTTACTTCCTAATTTTCCTATTTTATTAATAAGATTTAACTCTACCCAACTGTGAATATCTTCACAGTTACTGTTAAGAATTTGATTAGTATTATTTTTTATTTCTTTTAGTAAAATAAACAGTGCTGATTCTATTTTTTTTTGTTCTTCTGCAGTCAGAATGTTACTCTTCATAAGAGCTTTAGACCAAGCAATCGAACCAATTATATCTTCTTTTACTAAAATATAATCAAAAGATAAAGATCGATTGAAATTTTTAAATAATTCATCTGATTCTTTAACAAATCTTCCACCCCAAAGTTTCATATATTTTCTCTATAAAAAAAGATAAAAATAAACAATAATGAATCATATTTTTTTAAACTATCTATATTTATTTTTTGCTCGTATTCTCGAAGAAAGTGAAAAAAGACGAATGAAACCATCTGCATCTGACTGATTATAGACTTCATCTTTTCCAAAAGTAGCATATTCCTGAGAATATAATGCATGAGACGATTTTTTTTGAACAGCTATAACACTTCCTTTATATAATTTCAATATTACTTCACCAGTAATTTCAGTTGATAATTCATTAGCAGCTGCTTGTAAAGATCTTCGTATCGGAGAAAACCAACGACCATCATAAACCACTGAAGCCATTTTTAAACCAATTTTCTCTCTCCATTGAAAACTTTCACGATCTAACACTAATTGTTCAATAGCTCTCATAGCTGTTGTAATAATAGTACCTCCAGGTGTTTCGTAACAACCACGAGACTTGATTCCAATTAATCTATTTTCAATAATATCAATTCTACCAATAGCATGTTTAGAACCCAATTTATTTAAAACTTCTACACATTGCAAGGGATTCAATTTTTTATTATTTACAGAATACACACAACCTGATTGTAATTTTAACGAAACATATTCAGGAGTATCTGGAGCTTCTTCAGGTCTAACTGTCCAACTCCAACAATCTTCATTAGATTCATTCCATGGATCTTCAAGCAAACCGCCTTCTGTAGAAATATGCCAAGTATTTTCATCTTTACTATAAATTTTTTCTAATGTAGCTGTTATAGGAATTTTTCTTTTCTGCAAATAATTTAATAAAGATTCTCTCGAATGAAGATTCCATTCTCGCCATGGTGCTATTACATATAAATCTGGAGCTAATGATGCGTATGCCATTTCAAAACGAACTTGATCATTACCTTTTCCAGTTGCACCATGACATAAAGCATCTGCTCCAATATTTAATGCTAATTCTACTTGTTTTTTTGCGATAATAGGCCTAGCTAACGCTGTTCCTAATAAGTAGTTACCCTCGTATAAAGCTCCACTTTTTAATGTTGGATAAACGTAATCTCTTATAAATTCTTCTTTTAAATCAAATAAATGACAACTAGATGCTCCTGATTCTAACGCTTTTTTCTCAATTCCTTTTAAATCTTTTTCAGATTGCCCTATATTAGCTACAAAAGCAACAACATCAACTTTGTAATTTTCTTTAAGCCAAGGAATAATTGCTGAAGTATCTAAACCACCAGAATATGCTAAGACTACTTTTTTTATTTTTTTCATCATTTGAAACCTTATTTTTATTAACATGTTGATATTATAATAAAAAAATTACACAAAAACTCGAGTACCAACATTTACACCATTAAATAACAACTCTAATGTTTCTAAATTTTTCCAACTCGCTATGTCTACATAACAATTCAAAACACGTGCTCCTTCTAATGCAGCATTGACTTTAATAATCATACCATTAGTAATAATGCCTTGTGTAATTAACTTTTCAGCATTTATAGTATTAATTTCAGATATTCTTTGACCTTTTCCATCTAATATTGAACTAATATCAGATAATAAAATCAAATTAGCTTTTAAAGTAGTTGCTAAAGCTACTGCTGCTAAATCAGACTGAACATGCATTAATAATCCATCTTTAGTAATTCCTATAGAACTAATAATAGGTAAAAAACCTGCTTTGTATATTTTATTTAAAAATGATGGTGACCCTGGTGTAGCTTTTCCTACATGTCCTAAATCTGGATCTAATTGTTTTACTTTAACACTGTTTCCGTCTGCTAAACATAATCCAATAGCATTTATATTAAATTTTAACGCCCACGATAAAAGACGTTTATTGACGTTCCCAGCTAATACTCCTGTGATAACATTCATATGTTCAGATGAAGTAATACGTAAACCATTTTTTTTTCTAACCTGTAAATGAAGTTTTCTCATTAAGTTATCAATTAAATAACTTCCTCCATGAATTATTACAACATGACGTTTATAAGATTTTAAACAATTCACTAAAGACTGAAAAAAACGCATCATAACTTTATTACTTTCTAAAAGAACTCCACCTAATTTAATCACTAAAGGATTCATTGTAATACACCGTATTATCAATTAAATGAATTTAATTTAAAACTAAAATGAATATCAAAAAACAATGTTTTTTAAAACACTGGTGTATTTATAATAACTTCACAAATACTCTTAAATAACTACAAGTATTATAAAATCATCTCTAATTATAGAGATAATATTATAAGACAATAATTTTTAAACTATTTTAGACCTAGATAAAAATATATAATTTAAAAACATTAATAATGTATTTTCATACAATTTACAAAATATTTTACGAATATTAGTTAATTTAACATTAAAGTTTTATCTTATAAATTATAACAATAACAACATCATGAAAAAATTTAAAAATATAATAAAACATTGTTAATTTTTTTAAAATTTTTAATAATTGTAACAGTATGATGTTATGAAAATAAATTGCATATTTGTCAACTTACTTTATACACAATATTATGAAAAATAATTTTTTTATTTACATTACTAACAGTATTAGAAAATACTTGATAAATATCGTCAAGAATGTCTTTTAACAACTAAGTTAATACTAAGTATATATAATTGTTAAAAATATTAGTACTGTGATTAATTAAAACATATTCATATTTACCTCTTTTCATTTTCTTTTAATTTTAGAAATGAATTTCTTTTATAGCATTTAACATTAATAAAAATTATAATACGCTAAATAAAACTGATTATTTTCGAATATAAAAAAAACAGAAAAAAATACAATAAGAAGAGATAAAAAGGTAGGAATAAAAGAATGGATGATATTATTATCTATTTCTAAAATACTACATTAATATTGTTTAATTCATATTAAATGACTTATAGATTGCAAATCTCACTGCTATAATGCTTATAAATGTTTTATATAGTACAATATATTTTTCTAAGAAAACTTACTTATATTTACGTTTTTTTAAAATAAATGTTTTTTGATACTAAACACATACATCAAATAAAATAAAATTTTTTGTATCATTCATAGATTTATTACATTACGTTCATTATATTAAATTCATTAAAATATAAAATCTTTTTTATTCAAATTATTAAAGATATTAATGAATGTGATGAAATATATATGTAGATTTTGATTTTTTCCTTAAAAATTACATCTATCATAAACACAAAAAATAAATACAATTCATTTATATTCTTTTTCTTAATTAAGAATAAATCTAAATCTAACCATTTTATAATATTTAATATTATTAAATAAGATATAAACAATAATCAGGACATACATCTTTACAATGAATAAATTTTTATAAAACATATTTCGTATTTTATCTAAACCATAGTATGGTATAAAACTCTGAAAAATATTTAAATATTAAAATGAATATTGTTAACATCGTGAATAATGTAATTATAAAGACAATTTGATATTTTTTATTTAACTGTAAATTTATTTACAAATACTTTATACGTAAGATCATCAATTATATTGATTTCTTAGTCATCTCCATTTGACAAATACAAGATATATGAAAAATACTCTGAAATGTTAATAGAAAATTTAATTTAAGAAAATCTACTATTAATGGTATACAGGATTTTAAATATACTAGTTTTAAAAAATTAGTATTTTTATATCTCTTTTAATACTCATTAAATAAAAAAGATTTTGAAAAAATCATATGTAAAAATAATAAAATTATATATCATTATAGAAAAAAATATCATTTTTTCATTATATCTATAATCAATGAAAATTGTATAAAACAATTATTTAAGGTCTTGTTTTTCAAACTTAATACAATTATAATTAAACAATGTATATATTACAGATTTTATTCTGAAATATCAAAAGTTTTACAAACCTAATACATGACATACAGTATAAACTGTATCAGATTGATTCAAGGTATAAAAATGAAAATTTTTTACCCCCTCTCGGGATAATATTTTAACCATATCAATTACAATACTAGAACCTATATTTTTTTGCGTAATTAAATCATTATCTAATCCATTAAATATTTGAAATAGCCAATCAGGAATTTTAACATTAGTTATACTTGAAAAACGCTGTAATTGATTAAAATTATAAATAGGTAAAATACCCGGTATAATTTCAACATTAATATTATTTTTTATACAATTATCTCTAAAACGTAAATAATTTTCAATAGTAAAAAAAAACTGTGTAATTATTTTATTTGCACCTGCATCAACTTTTTTTCTTAAATGAATAATATCAAATTCAGAATTTTTTGATTCTGGATGCATTTCAGGATAGCCTGCAACTAAAATATTAAAATTTGCTATTTTTTTTAACAAAAGAACTAAATCTACAGCATACATTTTATGTTCAAAATTATTTTTGTTTAATGTATCTCCTCTTAACGCAACAATACTTTTAATGCCATTTTCCCAATATTTTTTTGCTATTTCTTTTAATTCATCAGGTGTAGAATTCACACAAGTAAGATGTGCAGCAGTTGTAATACCTGTTTGTTCATATATTGTTTTTGCAAAATGATATGTCTTTTCACGCTCACCACTATTTGCTCCATATGTTACAGAAAAAAAATTAGGTTTTAATTTACTAAGTTTTTCAACTGTAGGCCAAAAAGTGTTTTCTAAAATCAAATTTTTAGGGGGATAAAATTCAAAAGAACACTTAGAAAAATTACGAATATTTTCTTTCTTTTGTTGGACTATATCTTTATAGTATTCAGAGATACGATACATATTAAATACTCCATTCAAATTATTTTAATATTAATTTTTTTGTAATTATATAGATTTTTGAAATCAATAGAAATATATTTATTACTATATAAAAAAAGTTAAATAATATTTTTAGAAAATTTATGTATAACAAAAAATATTCATATAATATCTCTTTAAAAAATTTAAACACATTTGGAATCAATGTAACAGCAAAAAAAATTATTTTTGTGAAAACAATTTCAAGATTAATTAAAACAATAAATAATTGTAAATTATTTAAAATTCCTTATTTGATTTTAGGTGAAGGAAGTAATGTTCTATTTTTAGAACATTATAAAGGAATTGTAATTTTTAATCGAATTAAAGGAATAACAATAACAGAAAACAATAATTTTTGGATGATACATGTTTCTTCAGGGGAAAAATGGCATAATGTAGTTAAATATACTTTAAATTTCGGTATTTTTGGTTTAGAAAATATGGCTTTAATTCCTGGTCGTATAGGTGCTGCTGCCATTCAAAACATTGGTGCCTATGGTTTAGAATTTAAAGATATATGTTCATATGTTGATGTCTTGTTTTTCAAAAATAATGATACTAAAAGAATTGATGTAAATTCATGTAAATTTTCTTATCGAAGCAGTGTTTTTAAATATGAATATAATTATGATTACGCTATTATAGCAGTCGGCATTAAATTATCAAAAATTTGGAATCCTGTTATATTTCCTATTTTAAAAAATTATACTACTTTACAAGATATAACACCATATAAAATTTTTAATATAATTTGTAAAATACGAATTAAAAAATTACCAGATCCTAAAAAAATTGGTAATGCAGGTAGTTTTTTTAAAAACCCTATTATTACCAAAAAACAAGCATACCCACTAATATCTTTATATAAAATTCCACATTATCCTCAAATAAATGGATTAATAAAAATATCTGGTGGTTGGTTGATTGAACATTATAATTTTAAAAACATACAAATTGGTGATGCAGCTATTCACAAAACACAAAAGTTAATACTGATAAACAAAAAAAATGCAACTTCTAAAGAAGTTATAAAATTAGCAAGAATAATACAAACATGTATTTTAAAAAAATTCAATATCTTTTTAGAACCAGAAATAGATTTTATTGGATCAACTAGAAAAATAAAACTGAAATTAAACAGTCGAATTAACTTATTGAAGTTGATGAATAAATAATATAGTAATATGTATAACCAATTTTTTTTATAAAATACTTGCAATAAATATGAAAAATTATATAATATTATTTATTATAAAATTTTCATAATGCCGGCTTAGCTCAGCAGGCAGAGCAACTGACTTGTAATCAGTAGGTCACCAGTTCGATTCCGGTAGCCGGCAATTAAAAAAATTATGTTAAAGGTGGGATTCCCGAGCGGCCAAAGGGAGCAGACTGTAAATCTGCCGTCATAGACTTCGAAGGTTCGAATCCTTCTCCCACCAAATCTAAAAAACGTAGTACATGCGGGCATCGTATAAAGGCTATTACTTCAGCCTTCCAAGCTGGAAATGCGGGTTCAATTCCCGCTGCCCGCTCAAAATACATTGCTGATATGGCTCAGTAGGTAGAGCACACCCTTGGTAAGGGTGAGGTCCCCAGTTCAATTCTGGGTATCAGCATATCTCAAAAAACACCTAAATTTTTTAAAATTATCGTACAATCTATCATAAATCTCTCCTTAATATTATTTTTTAACTTAAATTTTTTAATTTATCTAAATTTCTGCATAAAATAGCTGAATCTATTTCAAAAAAAATAAATATTTAGTATATATAAAACTATATATGTAACATATTTTTTCTATATTATTTTATAATTTTAGGAGAAACTATGAATAAAAATAATCAAGATCAAAAAGAATCTCAAATGTTAGAAAAAATAAAATGGTTATCTATATCTATATTATTTATTTTTACATTTATAATTAACTATTATTTTGACGAAGTACAATTATTTATTCGTATATTTATTACACTTTTTCTCATTATATTTGCAATTATAAGTTTATTTTCAATCAAACGGAATCAACAAATTTTATCATATATGAAAACGTTAAAAAAAGAAATACAAAACATAATATGGCCTTCATACAAAGAAAGTATGCATACCACATTAATTGTAATCATTATAACAATTTTTATGTCTTTTGTTTTATGGATCTTAGATAGTATGATATTCCATTTGATAGAATTTATTATTAATTTAAGGTTCTAAAAATGAATGAAGTCAAAATAAAAAAATGGTACGTATTACAAGCATTTTCTGGTTTTGAAAGCCGTGTCGCACAATCAATAAAAGAACATGTAAAATTAAATTCCATGGAAAATCTATTTGGAGAAGTAATGGTTCCGTCTCAAGAAGTTATTGAAATTCGATCTGGACAACGTAGAAAAAGTGAATATAAATTTTTTCCTGGATATGTTTTAATTCAAATGATCATGACTGATTCAACATGGCACTTGATAAGAAACATACCTAGAGTACTAGGTTTTATTGGAGGTAAAACAGATAAACCTTCACCAATCAGTGACAAAGAAGTAGAAATTATCATTAATAGACTAAAAAAAATTGGCAATAAACCAAGACCTAAAACACTATTTGAACCTGGTGAAATGATTCGTGTAAACGATGGCCCTTTCTCAGATTTTAATGGTGTTGTAGAAGAAGTTGACTATGAAAAAAGTCGACTGAAAGTCTCTGTATCAATTTTTGGAAGATCTACACCAGTTGAATTAGATTTCAGACAAGTTGAAAAACATTAATTTTTTTAAATAGACAAATGTTTTATATATTAGAGATAAAAATATGGCTAAAAAAATACAATCTTATATTAAACTTCAAGTATCAGCAGGAATGGCTAATCCTAGCCCACCGATAGGACCTGCTCTCGGTCAAAAAGGTGTAAATATTATGGAATTTTGTAAAATATTTAACAAAAAAACAGAAAATATAGAAAAAGGCCTTCCTATACCAGTAATTATCACAGTGTATTCTGATCGTTCATTTACATTTCTCACAAAAACACCTCCAGCATCTATTTTATTAAAAAAATTATCTGGAATTAAATCAGGATCAAGCAAACCAAAGTTAGAAAACAGTGGAAAAATCAATCGTGCGCAAATAAAAGAAATAGCAAATATTAAAAATAATGATATGACAGGTGCGAATCTCGAGAGTATGATGCGTTCTATTGAAGGAACTGCTAAATCTATAGGTTTAACAATCGAGGAATGAAAAAATGAGTAAATTTACTAAACGAATGCGAAAAATTAAAGAAAACATAAATTTAGAAAAATGTTATCCTCTGAAAGAATTAATAACTATATTAAAAAAACTATCTCAAGTAAAATTTAATGAAAGTATTGATATTGCAATTAATTTAGGAATAAACTCAAAAAAATCTGATCAGACTATTCGTGGTTCGACAATATTACCGAATGGCATTGGACGTTTTGTTAAAGTAGCAGTCTTTACTCAAGGTGATAATATTCAAATAGCAAAAAAAGCAGGTGCAGAACTAATAGGTATGGAAGATTTAGTTGAAAAAATAAAAAAAGAAGGTGTTAACTTTAATTCTGCAATTGCGTCACCAGATGCAATGAAAACAGTTACACAATTAGGACCAATATTAGGACCACGCGGTCTCATGCCTAATCCAAAGTTAGGAACAGTCACGACAAATATTTTTGAAGCAGTTAAAAATGCTAAAACTGGTCAAGTTCGATACCGTAATGATAAAAATGGGATAATTCATGCTACAATTGGTCGAATTAATTTTGAAACACGCTGCATTCAAGAAAATTTCAATATATTTTTAGATTCCATTAAAAAATCTAAACCTCCACAATCAAAAGGTATATACATAAAAAAAATAGTTTTATCAACAACAATGGGGATAGGATTAACAGTAGATTTATCTAGTTTATCTATATAACAAAATAATTTTAACCTTTACGCTAGAAAAAAAATTCTCTATAATAATCCGGTTTTTTATCAAAAAAATATATAAATTATTTTTAAATAAAAATCTATATATCATTGAAAATGATAAAAAACAAATGATCTCTCATTTAATAAGGAAAAATCAATAAAAATGCCGTTAAATCTTGATAAGAAGAAAGCAATTGTTTCTAAAATCAAAAAAATATCTAATACAGCATTATCAGCAGTTATTGCAGATTCTCAAAGTGTTTCTGTCAACGAAATAAACGTACTAAGAAAATCTGGACGTGAAATCGGGGTAAAAATGAGTATTGTTCAAAATACTCTATTATGTTTAGCTGTCAAAAATACTATTTTTGAATGTTTAAAAGAAATAATCAAAGGCTCTACATTTATTGCTTATTCCATGAATCATCCAGGAAGTGCTGCTAGACTTTTTAAAGAATTTTCAAAAAAAAACGAGAAATTTCAAATTACAGGAGCAGCATTTGAAGGAAAATTACTTTCTATTGCAGAAATTAATCAATTAGCAGATATGCCTACTTATAAAGAAGCAATTATAAAACTTTTATTCATATTAAAAATGTCAGTTGCCGGAAAACTTATTAATATATTATCTGCTATAAAAAAGAAAAAAGAAACCTCTTAAAAGTTATTATTTTTGATATTTTTAAAAATCAAAAATAATTCCAATTCTTATCAGGAATTATTGTTATGTCTATTACTAAAGAACAAATTTTACAAGCCGTATCAGAAATGTCCGTTATGAACGTCGTAGAACTTATATCTGCTATGGAAGAAAAATTTGGAGTTTCAGCCAATATGGCTATAAGTTCTAGTAGTAATTGTGAAAAAGATACACATGAAGAAAAAACAGAATTTGATATTTTTTTAAAAGCTATTGGTCCTAATAAGGTATCAGTCATCAAAACTGTACGTAGCGCAACTGGACTAGGATTAAAAGAAGCAAAAGATCTAGTAGAATCAGCACCAACAGTTTTAAAAGAAAACATTAGTAAAGAAGATGCAGAATCACTGAAAAAAACATTAGAAGATGTTGGTGCTGAAATCGAAATTAAATAAAGAAATTCAATTTTATAATTTTATGAACTTTCAAGAACGGCTGGTGATTTCAATTCACCAGCCTTTTTGATTAAAAAAAACTCAAATTTTTTCTAATCAATTCTCTAAAAAAACTAAAACTATCTTTCCTTTCAAAAAAGTTAAATCTCATATTTAACTAATCTATCAGCGAACTTAGGAACTCTATGGTTTACTCTTATACCGAAAAAAAACGAATTCGTAAAGATTTTGGTAAACGTCCACAAGTTTTGGATATACCATATCTTCTTTCTATTCAAATAGATTCTTTTAAAAAATTCATCAAACTAGATGAAGAAGGTCAACAAGGATTAGAAGCAGCATTTCGTTCTGTATTTCCAATCTGTAGCTATAATGGAAATTCTGAACTTCAATATGTCAGTTATCGTTTAGGAGAAGCTATTTTTGATGTAAAAGAATGTCAAATTAGAGGTGCTACTTATTCAGCAGCATTGAGAGTAAAACTACGCTTAGTAATTTATGAACGTGATATATTAGAAGCTACAGTAAAAGATATAAAGGAACAAGAAGTTTATATGGGTGAAATACCATTAATGACTGAAAATGGAACATTTATCATTAATGGAACAGAAAGAGTTGTAGTATCTCAGTTACATCGTAGTCCTGGAGTTTTTTTTGATAGTGATAAAGGTAAAACACATTCCTCTGGAAAAGTACTTTACAACGCACGCATTATTCCTTATCGAGGATCTTGGTTAGACTTTGAATTCGATCCAAAAGATAATTTATTTGTTAGGATTGATAGACGTCGAAAACTTCCAGTCACCGTGATTTTACGAGCTCTAAATTATAATACAGAAGAAATTTTAGATATATTTTTTGAAAAAAATATCTTTAAAATAGAAACAAATAAAATCGAATTAACATTAGTTCCAGAAAGACTGCGAGGTGAAACTGCATCATTTAATATTGAAAAAGATGGAAAAATATATGTAGAAAAAGGTCGTCGTATTACTGCTAGACATATTCAAGATTTGAAAAATAATAAGATAACTTCTATTACAGTTCCGATTGAATATATTTTAGGAAGAATTGTATCTAAAAATTATATGGACAAAAAAACAGGTGAAACTATTATTTTTGCTAATACAGAAATATCTTTAGAAATACTTGAAAAATTAAAAAAATCAAACTTCGATATTATCGAAACACTTTTTACAAATGATTTAGATCACGGTCCGTATATATCAGAAACATTAAAAATAGATTCAGCTAACGATCGTGCAAGTGCATTAATAGAAATTTATCGAGTCATGAGACCTGGTGAACCACCTACTAAAGAAGCTACAGAAAATTTATTTGAAAATTTATTTTTTTCTGAAGATAGATATGATCTTTCTTCTGTCGGTAGAATGAAATTTAATAGATCTCTGCTAAGAAAAGAAATCGAAGGATCAGGAACTTTAAACAAGAAAGACATAATTGATGTTATTAAAAAAATAATTAATATCCGTAATGGAAAAGGAGAAGTAGATGATATTGATCATCTAGGAAATAGACGTATTAGATCAGTAGGTGAAATGGCAGAAAATCAATTTAGAATAGGATTAGTAAGAGTAGAGAGAACAGTGAAAGAAAGATTATCTATTGGTGATTTAGAAACGCTCATGCCACAAGATATGATTAATGCTAAACCAATATCAGCTGCTGTCAAAGAATTTTTCGGTTCTAGCCAATTATCTCAATTTATGGATCAAAACAATCCATTATCAGAAATTACACATAAAAGAAGAATTTCAGCATTAGGATTGGGTGGATTAACTCGAGAAAGAGCTGGTTTTGAAGTGCGAGATGTTCATCCTACACATTATGGACGTGTTTGTCCCATAGAAACACCAGAAGGACCAAATATTGGATTAATTAATTCTTTATCTGTATATGCTCGAACAAATACATATGGCTTTCTAGAAACACCTTATCGAAAAGTAAAAAATGGTTTAGTGACTAAAGAAATTAAATATTTATCTGCTATAGAGGAAGGAAACTATATTATTGCACAAGCTAATACAAATATCGATAAAACTAGTTTTTTTACCGATGATTTAGTAACTTGTCGACATAAAGGCGAATCTAGTTTGTTTAATCGGAATCAAGTAAATTATATGGATGTTTCTACTCAACAAATTGTATCTGTTGGAGCATCATTAATTCCTTTTCTTGAACATGATGATGCTAATAGAGCTTTAATGGGCGCAAACATGCAACGTCAAGCAGTTCCAACATTAAAGACAGATAAACCATTAATTGGAACAGGAATGGAAAGAGCAGTAGCAGTAGATTCAGGTGTTACTATAGTTGCTAAAAGAAGCGGATTTATTCAATATGTTGATGCTTCTCGTATAATAGTTAAAGTCAACGAAGAAGAAATGTATTCAGAAGAAGCAGGCATAGATATTTACAATTTAACTAAATATACTCGATCAAATCAAAATACATGCATAAATCAACAACCATGTGTAAAACTCAACGAAATAATAAAAAAAGGAGATGTTTTGGCAGATGGTCCTTCTACTGATTTAGGTGAACTGGCGTTAGGGCAAAATATGCGAGTGGCTTTTATGCCTTGGAATGGATATAATTTTGAAGATTCTATATTAGTATCAGAAAGAGTTGTACAAGAAGACCGTTTTACCACAATTCATATACAGGAATTATCATGTATATCAAGAGACACAAAATTAGGACCAGAAGAAATTAGTTCAGATATACCTAATGTAGGAGAAGCAGCATTATCTAAACTAGATGTCTCAGGAATTGTATATATTGGAGCAGAAGTTACTGGTGGCGATATATTAGTCGGTAAGGTAACTCCAAAAGGAGAAACACAATTAACTCCAGAAGAAAAATTATTACGTGCTATTTTTGGAGAAAAAGCATCAGATGTGAAAGATTCTTCACTACGAGTTCCTAATGGTGTTTCAGGTACAGTGATAGACGTGCAAATATTTACTAGAGATGGTGTCAAAAAAGATAAAAGAGCTGTAGAAATTGAAGAAATGCAACTAAAAAAAGCAAAAAAAGATCTTACTGAAGAATTTAAAATATTCGAATCAAGCTTATTTTTACACATAAAAAAAACACTTATTTCTTTTCAAATTACAGTAGAGAATCTTAATAAATTACCTTATGAAAAATGGTTTTTAATTGAAGTAAAAAATAAGGAACAAAGAAAAGAAATAGATAAACTTCAAAAACAACATAATGAGCTAAAAAAAGAATTTAATAAAAAAATTGAATTAAAACGACGTAAAATAACACAAGGAGATGATCTCGCACCTGGTATTTTAAAAATCGTAAAAGTATACTTAGCAGTGAAACGTCAAATTCAGCCTGGTGATAAAATGGCTGGTCGACATGGAAATAAAGGAGTTATCTCGAAAATTAATCCTGTTGAAGATATGCCTTATGACGAAAATGGTATACCAGTTGATATTGTTTTAAATCCATTAGGTGTACCATCTCGAATGAATATAGGACAAATACTAGAAACACATTTGGGTATGGCAGCTAAAGGGATTGGTGATAAAATTAATGATATGCTTAAAAAACAAGAAAAAATATCTAATTTGAGACAATTTATACAAAAAGCATTTGATATAGGAGATAATTTACGTCAAAAAATAGATTTAAATACGTTTTCAGATCAAGAGATATTATGTTTGGCAAATAATTTAAAAAATGGTATTCCTATTGCCACTCCTGTTTTTGATGGTGCACAGGAAAATGAAATAAAAAAATTTTTAGAATTCGCTAATTTACCAACTTCAGGACAAATTACACTCTTTGATGGAAGAACAGGAGAAAAATTTGAAAGACCAGTGACAGTTGGTTATATGTACATGTTAAAATTAAACCATTTAGTAGACGACAAAATGCACGCTCGTTCTACTGGTTCTTATAGCTTAGTTACTCAACAACCACTCGGTGGAAAAGCTCAATTCGGTGGACAACGTTTTGGTGAAATGGAAGTGTGGGCATTAGAAGCGTATGGAGCATCTTATACCTTACAAGAAATGCTAACTGTTAAATCTGATGATGTTAACGGAAGAACTAAAATGTATAAAAATATTGTAGATGGTAATTATCAAATGGAACCTGGTATGCCAGAATCTTTTAACGTACTACTAAAAGAAATACGATCATTAGGTATTAATATCGAATTAGAAAACGAATAATCAAAATACTCTTAAAGAAATTAACAATGTTTCTAGATTCATCACCTTAAAAAGGTTTACTCCGACGGGAGCTAATGCGTGAAAGATTTATTGAAATTTTTAAAATCCCAAACTAAAAATGAAGATTTTGATGCTATTAAAATTTCTTTAGCATCACCGGATATGATAAGATCTTGGTCATTTGGTGAAGTTAAAAAGCCTGAAACTATTAATTATCGTACATTTAAACCTGAACGAGACGGATTATTCTGTGCTCGTATTTTTGGTCCGGTCAAAGATTATGAATGCTTATGCGGTAAATATAAAAGATTAAAACATCGAGGTGTTATTTGTGAAAAATGTGGTGTTGAAGTAACACAAAGCAAAGTTAGACGAGAACGAATGGGTCATATAGAATTATCTTCACCAACGGCACATATTTGGTTTTTAAAATCTCTTCCATCAAGAATAGGGCTGTTATTGGATATGCCATTAAGAGATATTGAAAGAGTGCTATATTTTGAATCTTACGTTGTCACAGAATCAGGAATGACTGATCTTGAAAAGCGTCAAATTTTAACTGAAGAACAATATTTAGATGCATTAGAAGAATTTGGCGATGAATTCCATGCAACAATGGGAGCGGAAGCAATCCAATTTTTATTAAAAGATATGAATTTAATCCAAGAATGTAATACATTACGAATGGAATTAAATGATACTCATTCTGAAACAAAAAGAAAAAAACTAACTAAACGAATTAAATTATTAGAATCTTTCATTCAGTCTCACAATAAACCTGAATGGATGATTTTGACTGTATTACCAGTCTTACCACCTGATCTTAGACCATTAGTACCATTAGATGGAGGAAGATTTGCTACATCTGATTTAAATGATTTATATCGCCGAGTAATTAATAGAAATAACCGTTTAAAACGCTTGTTAGATTTAGCAGCTCCAGATATTATTGTTAGAAACGAAAAAAGAATGCTACAAGAAGCAGTAGATGCTTTATTAGACAATGGTCGAAGAGGTAGAGCAATTACAGGGTCAAACAAAAGACCTCTTAAATCATTAGCTGATATGATTAAAGGCAAACAGGGACGATTTCGACAAAATCTTTTAGGAAAGCGTGTAGACTATTCTGGTCGTTCAGTCATTACTGTAGGTCCTTATCTTCGTTTACATCAATGTGGACTCCCTAAAAAAATGGCTCTTGAGCTTTTTAAACCTTTTATATATGGAAAATTAGAAGTTCGTGGTTTAGCAACTACTATTAAAGCAGCAAAAAAAATGGTAGAAAGAGAAGAATCAGTCGTTTGGGATATTTTAGATGAAGTTATTCGCGAACATCCAGTTTTATTAAATCGAGCACCGACTTTACATAGATTGGGGATACAAGCATTTGAACCAGTTCTTATAGAAGGTAAAGCTATTCAACTTCATCCATTAGTGTGTGCTGCTTATAATGCTGATTTTGATGGTGATCAAATGGCTGTACATGTACCATTAACACTAGAATCTCAATTAGAAGCTAGAGCGTTAATGATGTCTACTAATAACATTTTATCTCCTGCTAATGGAGAGCCAATTATTGTACCTTCCCAAGACGTTGTTTTAGGTTTGTATTATATGACTCGTGAAAAAATAAACGGAAAAGGTGAGGGTATGTTACTAAATGGTGCTAATGAAGCAGAGAAAATATATCATTTAGGCATCGCTGAATTACATTCTTTAGTAAACGTTCGTATAATAGAATATAAAAAAAATGAAGAAAAAAATTTCACACCAATTAAAAAGATAATTCCTACTACTATAGGAAGAGCTATTTTATGGATGATTGTTCCTAAAGGACTTCCGTTTAGTATGGTAAATCAAACTTTAGGGAAAAAAGATATTTCTAGAATGCTTAATACTTGTTATCGTATTTTAGGTCTCAAACCAACAGTTCTATTTGCAGATCAAATTATGTATACTGGTTTTGCTTATGCAGCAAGATCAGGTGCTTCAGTAGGTATTGATGATATGGTAATACCAGAAAAAAAAGCAAATATTATTAATGAAGCGGAAATTGAAGTTGCTGAAATACAAGAACAATTTCAATCTGGATTAGTTACAGCTGGAGAAAGATATAATAAAGTTATTGATATTTGGGCTGCAGCTAATGAAAAAGTAGCTAAAGCTATGATGGAAAACTTGTCTACGGAATCCGTAAGAAATAAAAAAGGTGAAAAAAAGAAACAAATTTCTTTTAATAGCATCTTTATGATGGCAGATTCAGGCGCTCGTGGATCTGCAGCACAAATTCGTCAATTGGCAGGAATGAGAGGTTTAATGGCTAAACCCGATGGTTCTATTATTGAAACTCCAATTACAGCTAATTTTAGAGAAGGTTTAAATGTATTACAATATTTTATTTCTACTCATGGAGCACGTAAGGGATTAGCTGATACAGCATTAAAAACAGCTAATTCTGGATATTTAACACGTCGTTTAGTGGACGTTGCTCAAGATTTAGTTGTTACACAAGATGATTGTCACACACATGAAGGTATTTTAATGACCCCACTCATTGAAGGTGGAGACGTAAAAGAACCTTTAAGAGAGCGTGTTTTAGGTCGTGTTACTGCAGAAGATATTATCGTTCCAAATACTAATAAAATCTTAATAAAAAGAAATACACTACTAAATGAAGAATGGTGTGATCTCTTAGAACAAAACTCTATAGATAATGTAAAAGTAAGATCAGTAGTGAATTGCGATACTGATTTTGGTGTTTGCGCTTACTGTTATGGACGGGACTTGGCTAGAGGTAATTTAGTAAATAAAGGGGAAGCAATTGGTGTTATTGCAGCTCAATCTATAGGAGAGCCTGGAACACAACTTACTATGAGAACCTTCCATATTGGTGGTGCTGCATCAAGAGCTGCAGCAGAATCTAGTATACAAATAAAAAATAAAGGTATTATTAGTCTTAATAATGCTAAATTTGTTACTAATTCTTCAGGGAAAATAGTTATTACTTCAAGAAATGTAGAACTTAATATAATTGATAATTTTGGTAGAACAAAAGAAAGCTATAAAGTACCTTATGGTGCTATTATGGCTAAAGGAGATGGTGAAAAAGTTTATTCTGGAGAAACTGTTGCAAAATGGGATCCACATACTATGCCTGTAATTACAGAAGTTAATGGTTTAGTTCGTTTTGTAGACATGATTGATGGTCAAAGTATTACACGACAAGCTGATGAATTAACAGGATTATCGTCTATAGTAATATTGGATACTGCAGAAAGAATGTCCACTGGTAAAGACTTAAGACCGGCATTAAAAATTGTTGATCATAATGGAACAGATGTTCTTATTTCAGGTACAGAAATGCCTGCGCAATATTTTTTACCTGGTAAAGCCATTGTTCAACTTGACGATGGAGTAAAAATTAGTTCAGGTGATACATTAGCACGAGTGCCTCAAGAATCAGGTGGTACTAAAGATATCACTGGTGGACTACCAAGAGTAGCAGATCTATTTGAAGCTAGACGTCCAAAAGAATTAGCGATTTTAGCTGAAATTAGTGGTATCATATCCTTTGGAAAAGAAACAAAAGGAAAAAGAAGATTAGTTATTACACCAGTAAATGGTAATAATGCATATGAAGAAATGATACCAAAATGGAGGCAATTAAATGTTTTTGAAGGAGAAAGAGTCGAAAGGGGGGATGTAGTATCAGATGGACCAGAATCTCCACATGATATTCTTCGATTAAGAGGCGTTCAAGCTGTCACTAGATATATTGTAAATGAAGTACAAGAAGTGTATCGTTTACAAGGTGTCAAAATTAACGACAAACATATTGAAGTTATTATAAGACAAATGCTACGTAAAGCTACTATAATTAAGTCAGGAGATTCTGATTTTTTAGATGGTGAACAAGTTGAGTTTTCTCGAATAAAAATTTCAAATCGTATTTTAAACCAAAAAAATAAAATATTAGCGTCTTTTTCACGAGATTTATTAGGTATAACTAAAGCATCACTGGCAACAGAATCTTTTATATCAGCAGCATCGTTTCAAGAAACAACACGAGTCTTAACTGAATCTGCAGTTGCAGGAAAAAAAGATGAACTACGAGGATTAAAAGAAAATGTAATTGTTGGACGTCTCATTCCTGCAGGTACAGGATATGCATATCATAAAGAACGTTTAAATCGTCGTCAAAAAAAACATAATAATTCCACAATTAACAGTCCTACAATCAGTGTTGAAGAAGCCTCTGCTAGTCTTTCAGAACTATTAAATTCCACTCTTGTACAATAAAATAATGATTATCTTTAATATTTATTAAATATATCGAAATTATGGCTGCTTTCAAAAGCAGCCAAAAAAAGGTTTAATGATTTATATTTATAGAAATAACATCTTATTTAGTCTAGTGACTAAATATGAATATTATAAACTCATGATAATATATTTTATGTTTTTTCATATATAAAATTTTTTATACAAGGACACTATAAATATCATTTATTCAAATTGTTTCAAATATATTTTTTACAATAGTCGAATATTTAAAAATATTATTCATAGTGTATATATAATTTATATAATATCTTTTTGACTATTTTATATATACTAAAATTATTTTAAAATCGAAAAGATTTTTAAAGTAATTTTTATTGTTTTATATTAATTCTTTATAAATATCAAATATTATAACTAATTTTATAAGAACAATATCTAGATAAATTTTTAATTTTTAAGTTCGCATAAAAGGAACAGTAATGAACAAAACTCAACTAATTGATATTATTTCTAAAAAATCTAATTTATCTAAAATGCAAGCAAAATCTACTTTAGAAGCCACATTATCAACTATTATTCAATCTTTAAAAAAAGGAGAATCTGTACAAATAGTTGGCTTCGGTACTTTTAAGGTTAATTTAAGATCTTCTCGAACAGGAAGAAATCCTCAAACAGGTAAAGAAATACAAATTCCCGCAACAAAAGTTCCTAGTTTTACATCTGGTAAAACACTAAAAAATGCTATTAAATAATTTAAATATATTAATCTTTAAAAAGATTAAAAGGGGCTAAAAGCCCCTAATAAAAAACTTATATTTTAAAAAATAACTTTTTTAAAATTTATTTATACATTACAAAATAACATTAATATATACAAAACATTTAATGTTTTATTCAAAAAGAAATTTTATCATGCTATCAAATAATATTATAAAAAACGCTTTAATTAGTGTTTCAGATAAAACAAATATTTTAGAAATATCAAAAACATTAATAAAAAATAAGATTAATTTATTTTCGACAGGAGGAACTGCTCAAATTTTAAAAAAAAATAATATACCAGTTATAAAAATATCAGATTATACAAAATTTCCAGAAATCATGGATGGACGTGTGAAAACATTACATCCAAAGATTATGGGAGGTATTTTAAGAAGAAAAGATAAAGATCAAGAAATTATGGATTTATATAATATTGCTTCTATAGATATAGTTATAGTCAATTTTTATCCTTTTGAAAAAGCACAAGATAATCAAAATAATAAAACTGATTATGTGATTGATAATATTGACATAGGTGGACCAACACTCGTACGTGCTTCAGCAAAAAATTATAAAAATGTTATAATTATAGTAGATATATCTGATTTTCCAAATATTATTAATTCTATTAAAAATAATACTATGAATATAGAAAAAAGATTTTATTTAGCAAAAAAAGCATTCGAATATACAGCATCTTACGAAAAAAGTATTTCAGAATATTTTATAAAACAAAATACTCTAAAAAAAACGAACTTAGAAAATTTGTTTCCTAAAGAAATTAATTTTTATTTTAAAAAAAAACAAGATTTAAGATATGGAGAAAATAAGCATCAAAAAGCATCTTTTTATATAGAAAAAAATATTTTATCATCTGGAACCATTAGCAGTGCAAAACAAATACAAGGGAAAATGTTATCATATAATAACATATCTGATGCGAATACAGCGTTAGAATGTGTAAAAGAATTTGATCAACCTGCATGCGTCATTGTTAAACATGAAAACCCTTGCGGTGTTGCAGTTAGTACCACTCTTCAAAAATCGTATTTATTAGCATATGATTCTGATCCTATTTCAGCATTTGGAGGAATTGTTGCTTTTAATGTTATATTAGACGAAAAAACAGCGCAAAACATTATTAATACTAAGCAATTTATTGAAGTTATTGTTGTACCTGAAATAAGTATTTCAGCCTTAAAAATTTTAAAAAAGAAACCAAACATAAGAATACTTATTACCGGAAAAATACAAAAAAATACTATAAAAATAGATTTTAAAAGAATTTCTGATGGGCTACTGTTACAAGAATATGATCATCAAACAATAGACCTTAAAAAATGGGATTTTGTTACACAACGAATTCCGACAAAACAAGAATTAGAAGATTGTATATTTTGTTGGAAAGTAGTGAAATATGTTAAATCAAATGCAATTGTATACGGTCGTAATCAAACAACTATTAGTATAGGAGCAGGTCAAATGAGTAGGATTTACTCTGCTAAATTAGCTAATATTAAAATACAAGATCAAAATAAAAATATTATTGGAGCAGCTATGGCTTCTGATGCTTTTTTCCCTTTTAGAGATGGAATTGATAGCGCTGCTTCAATTGGTATTCATTGTGTTATTCAACCAGGTGGATCTATACGTGATAAAGAAATTATACAAGCAGCAAATGAAAATAATATGACGATGATTTTTACTAATAAACGTCATTTTAAACATTAGTATATTTAAAATTAAATTGTTTTATTGAATAAAAGAACTTTTTATCGTCTGCTAAATCATCATTTGGATTTTAATAAAAATCTCAAAGATGATTTAACACTAAATTATGTTTTAATTCGACAAAAAATTAACCTAAAAAATTTTTATTATTTTTAATATTTTCTCTTAATTTTTTTGTGGCGGTAACCATATTTTTTAATGCTAATATTGTTTCAATCCAATTTCTTGTTTTTAAACCACAATCTGGATTCACCCAAACACGTTTAAAGGGAATATATTTTATTGCTTTCTCTAATAATATAATCATTGATTCTATACTTGGTATATTTGATGAATGTATATCATATACCCCAGGACCAACTTCATTTGGATATTGAAATTCTTTAAATGATTCTAATAATTCCATATCTGAACGAGCTGTTTCTATTGTAATCACATCGGCATCTAATAAAGAAATTGCATGCATTATATCATTAAATTCACAATAACACATGTGTGTATGAATTTGTGTAGTATTTTTTACACCCGAAGAACTTAAACGGAATGCATTAACAGACCAAGATAAATACTTAGACCAATTACTTTTTCTTAGTGGTAAACCTTCTCGTAAAGCAGGTTCATCAATTTGAATAATTTCTATTTTTTCTCTTTCTAAATCTAATACTTCATCTCTTAATGATAAAGCAATTTGTGTAGCAATTTTTTGTAATGAAATATCTTCTCTGGGAAAAGACCAAAGTAAAATAGTCATCGGTCCGGTCAACATACCTTTTATTGGTTTTTTTGTTAAAGATTGGGCATATTTAGACCATTCTATGGTAATAGGTTTAGATCGATTAATATCACCGATAATAATAGGAGGCTTTACACAACGAGAACCATAACTTTGAACCCAACCATTATCTGTAAATATAAATCCGTCTAAATTTTCACCAAAGTATTCCACCATATCATTTCTTTCAGCTTCACCATGCACTAAAACATCTATATCTAATTCTTCCTGTTTTTTTATTACTTTTTTAATATGATTTTTAATTCCTATTGAATATTCGTTTTCATTGATTAATTTGTTTTTAAAATCACGACGTAATTTTCTTATGTCAATAGTTTGAGGAAAAGATCCGATAGTAGTTGTTGGTAAAATAGGAAAATTAAACTTTTTATTTTGTTCAATAGAACGAATTTCATAAGAACTGATTCGTTTATATTGATCAGTTGTAATTTTAGATAAACGTTTTTCTACTTCAATTTTGTGAACTTTTTTTGAAAAAATACGTTTATAAATAGGCAAACACCATTTTTCAATAAAAGAAATATCATTTTTATTTAATGCATTTGATAAAAATGATAATTCATTGCATTTTTGTACAGCAAAAGAAAACCATTCTTTTGTTTCTTGATCTAAATTTTTTTCTTCTTTTAAATCAATTGGTGTATGTAATAAAGAGCATGATGAACCAATTAAAATTCTTTTACGATCTTTTAAAATTTTAGAAATAGATCTAAACCATTTTACAAGATCAGAACGCCAAATATTTCGACCATTAATTACACCTAAAGATAACATCCACTCTGACGGTATTTGATAATTAAACTTTATCAAATCGTATTTCCCAGCAATTAAATCAATATGAATCCCTTGAATAGGCAAATCACGAATAAATTCTATATTATGATTAATACTATCAAAATACGTAGTAAGTAAGATTTTAGTTATTCCATACAGTTCTTTATAAGCATAGGTATAAGCGTCTTTCCATTTTTTTGGCAATTCTAAAACTAGAACTGGTTCATCTATTTGAATAAAATCAATGTTACGATTAGATAATTCTTTTAAAATTTTTTTATATATAAAAATAATATTTTCTAATATATCTAAACGATCAAAATATTTTCCTTTTACTTTACCTAACCACAGATATGTCAAAGGACCTAAAAGAACAGGTTTAACCTTATATCCTAATAGTAAAGCTTCATCTACTTCATTTAAAATTTGTTTCCAAGAAAATTTTAAAATTTTATTTTTATAAAATTCAGGTACAATGTAATGATAATTAGTATTAAACCATTTAGTCATTTCTGAAGCAACAATGTCTGGAGTGCAGCCTCGTGCAATTCTAAACAAACAATCTAAATCAAAAATATCGTTGTCAAGATTGTGTCTTTCTGGGACGTTGCCTAACATCATAGTTGTAGTTAAAACATGATCATACCAAGAAAAATCACCAACCGGTATATAATCAATCCCAGATTCTTTTTGTTTTTCCCAATTTGTTTTTCTTATATTATAACCAATAGATAATAAATCTTTTAGCGAAATATCACCAGACCAATATTTTTCTTGAGCAAATTTTAATTCACGATGTAATCCTATTCTTGGAAAACCAAGAGTATGATTTAAAACTGTCATTTTATATATCCCATCTTTATCTAAATTGTTTAATAAAAAAAATTATCATTGCTTTATTGAAAATATATAACTTATAATTCTAGTTTTAAGAAAAATTAGCAAGCGTAAATAGTTAATTCTTAATATGAAGAAATCTCATGATTGAAATAAAACACCTACGAACATTACAAGCATTAAAAAGAAATGGGTCACTCAGTGCAGCTGCAATTCAATTGCATCACACACAATCAGCAATATCTCATCAATTTAATGAATTAGAGAAAAAATTAGGATTCAAATTATTTATTCGAAAGAGCAATCCTATAAAATTTACAATTCAAGGTAATATTTTACTTCAATTATCTGAAGAAATATTACCTAAAATAAAGCAAGCAATAAAAAAATGTACGAACTCACATCATAAAATTGTTCGATTAGCTATAGAATGTCACAGTTGTATTCAATGGTTAACACCAGCTTTAAAAATTTTTCAAAAAAAACTACCAAAAGTAAAAATAGATTTTTTTTCTGATATGATTTTTAGTCCTCAGCCACTTTTGCAACAAGGAAAACTAGATATTGTACTAACTTCCGAAGTTTTACCCCGAAGTAATTTACTTTACATACCCATGTTTGATTTTGAAGTACGTTTAATTTTATCTCCTAACCATCCACTGGTATTAAAAAACGATGAAATTACCCCTAAAGATCTTGCATCTGAAATATTAATGACCTATCCTGTAGACAGAAATAGATTAGATATATGGAAATATTTTTTAAAACCTGCAGGTATCATACCTATTTTTAAAAATGTAAATAATACTTTACTTTTAATACAAATGGTTTCTGCACAAATGGGAATTGCTGCATTACCACATTGGGTAGTAGATAATTTTGAACGTCAAGGTTTAATAATAACAAAACAAGTAGGAAGTGGAATATGGGGAAGATTATATGCAGCAATACGTAATGGTGAACAAAAAGAGTTGGTTATACAATCTTTTATTCATTCTATACATTTACATGCTTGTACTCATTTACAATTTATTCGCGGTGTATTAAAACCGCAAATTCTTAAAAAATTTTAATCTAACTATTATAAGGTTATTAACCTAAAAAAAATATATATTTATTCGATAATATATTTTTTATTTTTTGATAAATATTTTATATAAACATTTTGCTACACCATTATTATCATTACTGTCAATAATTTTAGCATTTGGTAATACGTTTTTCAAACGTACATCAGCATTTTTCATAATATAAGCTTGTCCAGAAATAGATAACATATCTTCATCATTCATTCCATCACCAAAGGCATAACAATATTTCAAAGAAATATTTAATAAACGAGATATTAATTTTAATCCGCGACCTTTAGAAGTCTTACTTGATACAACTTCTAAACAGCCAGGGACAGAAAAACTAATATTCACTTTATGACCCCATAATGTAGTAATTTGTTTTTCAAGATTATATAATTTTTGTACGTTTTTACTTGTAAAAAAAATTTTATTAATTTTATTTAACTGCAAATCTTCTAAATTTAAATGTTCATATTGTAATGATGTAAGAGTAGGACAAAAATTGTTATCTATTTTATTATTATTTATATACCATTTATTATTTTGATATGTCTGTGTAATAATATCTTCATCTTTATATACGATTTGACATAATTCTAAAGCAACATCTTCATCTAAATCATTACTAAAAATTAATTTGTTATTTAAATCATAAATTCTCGCTCCATTAGAAGTAATCATAAATGATTTAATATTTAAAATATCTCTAATTTTTATGACATCTAAATAATGACGACCAGAAGCAATAACAAAGAAATTTTTTTTTATTAATGAATTTATAATTTTTTTAGTATATTTTGTAACTTTGTTTTGTGAAGACAGTAAAGTACCATCTAAATCTACTGCAATAATCTGAGGCATAAAATCACCTTAAAATATAATATATATTATAACAAATAATATTCTATATAAACATTTTATGTAATAAATTGATAATAAAAACACATGAAACACATAACAATTTTAAAGAAAAACATTAAAAATATAATTAATTAAAACTATTCAATTAAAAATTTTTTAATTAATATTAATAACAAAATTTTTATCACAAGGTTTTTGTAATGTTAAAAAAAAAAACAAACGTCATAATACTTGCAGGTGGAAAAGGAACTAGAATGCAATCTAACTATCCTAAAGTATTGCATATTTTAGGTGGAAAAACAATTTTAGAGCATGTTATTCAAACAGCGAAATCTATAAAACCAAAAAAAATCATATTAGTACACAGCCATGATAAAAAAATGATCTCATCTAAAATTTGTGAGAATTCTCTTACATGGGTATATCAAAAACAACCAAAGGGAACAGCACAAGCAATACAATTAGCCATAAAAAATATACCAGATGATGAGAATGTTTTAGTTTTATATGGGGATGTACCACTGATTTCTGTAGAATCAATAAAAAAACTAAAAAATTCTAAAAAACAATCAAAAATCAATCTTTTAACTATGAAAGTAAAAAATCCTCTTGGATATGGACGTATTTTACGAAAAAACGGAAAAGTTGTAGGAATAGTAGAAGAAGTAGATGCAACTTGGAAACAAAAAAACATTAAAGAAATATATTCTGGAATTTTTATTGCTAATAAAAAAGATTTAAAAAGATGGTTAAAAAAAATCCATAATAACAATAAACAAAAAGAATTTTATGCTACTGATATTATTTCTCTAGCATATTTTGAAGGAAACTTTATTCAAACAACAGAACCATTGAAATTTCAGGAAATTTTAGGAATAAATAATAAATTAGAATTATCTATTGTAGAAAAAATCCTTCAAAAAGAACAAATTAATAAATTACTTATTGGAGGAGTAATACTAAAAGATCCTTATCATTTTACCCTAAGAGGAAATCTGAAACATGGGAAAAACGTTGAAATCGACACAGGTGTTGTTTTTGAGGATAATGTCATTTTAGGTGATAATATTAAAATTGGGGCTGGTTGTATTATAAAAAATAGTATTATTGACAGTCAAACTAATATTAAAGCATATACAATTATAGAAAATTCTAAAATAGGTAGAAATTGTATTATAGGTCCATTTTCTCATTTACGAAATAATTCTATATTAGATAAAAAAATACAAATAGGAAACTTTGTTGAAATAAAAGAGAGTGTTATAAAAAAAACATCTAAAATTAAACATTTAAGCTATATTGGAAATGCTGAAATTGGTAGTTCAGTTAATATCGGAGCAGGTAGTATTACGTGTAATTATGATGGTGTTAAAAAATTTAAAACTATTATTGGCGATAACGTTTTAGTCGGATCGAATACAGAATTAGTAGCACCTATTAAAATTGTAAAAAACACAACTATTGCTGCAGGTACTACATTAACAAAAGATGTTAATCAACCTTGTTTAGTTTATAATAAAAAAGAACAAAAATATAAAAAAGATTGGATCAGTCCTAATAAATTTTATAAAAAATAAATATTATAATAAAACAAAAAAAGGATATAAATATGTGCGGTATTATTGCTGCAATAACACAACGCAACATTATCGATATTCTAACTAAAGGCCTTAAAAAACTAGAATATCGAGGATATGATTCTTCAGGATTAGCTATAATAAATAATGAAAAAAATATTGTTAGAATTCGTTGTGTTGGAAAAGTAAACAAATTAATAAACAAAGTGAATAAAAAAAAAATATTTGGTACAATTGGAGTTGCTCATACAAGATGGGCTACTCATGGAATAGTTTCTAAAGAAAACACTCATCCACATATTTCTTCTAATATTATTGTCGTACACAACGGAATTCTTGAAAATGATGCTTTATTACGTGATTTTTTAAAAACTCAAGGATATATATTTCGTTCTAATACAGATACAGAAGTAATTGCACATTTATTACACTGGGAACAAAATAAAACAAAACATTCTATTAAAAATGTTATACAAGATAGTGTAAATAAATTACATGGTAATTATAGCATGGTTGTAATCGATAAAAACAATCCTTTAGAATTAATAGCAGTTTGTTCTAAAAGTCCATTAATTATAGGATTAGGTATAGGAGAAAATTTTATTGCTTCTGATCAGATCGCATTATTAAATATTACAAAACGTTTTATGTATTTAGAAGATGGTGATATTGCTGTTATTAAAAAAAAAGACATTAATATTTTTAATAAAAATGATTTTATTATTCATAGAAAAGAGATTTTCTCTAATATAAAATACAAAACAGTAAAAAAAGGAAAATATCGTCATTATATGGAGAAAGAGATATATGAACAACCGGTTTCTATTAAAAATACTTTAGAAAATCGTTTAAATAAAAATAATACAATAAATTTTTTAGAATTAGGAAAACAAGAAGATGTTTTGTTTTGTAAAATAGAACATATTCACATAGTTGCATGTGGTACTTCATATAATGCAGCAATGGTTTCTAAATATTGGTTTGAATCACTGACTAACACGCCTTGTGATGTTGAAATAGCTTCTGAATTTTCTTCAAGAACATTAGCCGCAAGAAAAAATAGTTTTTTAATTACCATATCACAATCTGGCGAAACTGCGGATACATTATCAGCGTTGAGACAATCTAAAAAACTTAAGTATTTAGGAAATCTAACAATATGTAATATGGAAGGGTCTACTTTAGTTAAAGAATCAGATTATTACTTATCAACTAACGCTGGAATAGAAATAGGAGTTGCTTCGACAAAATCTTTTACGACGCAACTAACTGTTTTACTTATGTTGGTTGCTAAAATTGCAAATTTAAAAAAGATAAATAATATTGAAAAAAAAATTGTAAAAAATTTAAACATGCTACCTAATAGAATTACAGAAATATTGGAAAACAAACAATTAATTAAAAATATAGCAACTCAATTATTTAATAAAAAACATATGTTATTTATTGGAAGAGGTGAATATTATCCTATTGCTATGGAAGGTGCGTTGAAATTAAAAGAAATATCTTATATTCATGCTGAAGCTTATGCAGCTGGAGAACTGAAGCATGGACCTCTCGCATTAATTGATAAAGATATACCAGTTATCGTTATAGCTCCAAAAAACACATTATTAGAAAAAATAAAAAAAAACATAAAAGAAATATCTTCAAGAAGTGGTTTAATCTATGTATTTTCTGATCAAACATTTAATTATGAGGAAAATGTAAATTTTATTACTCTACCATATGTAGAAACATTTATAGCACCAATTTTTTATACCATTCCTTTACAATTACTTGCTTATTATATTGCGTTAAATAAAAATAAAAATATTGATAAACCAAGACATCTTGCTAAATCAGTTACAGTAGAATGATGCTATGTACTAATTTTTTATGTATAAAAAAAATAACATTGTTTGAGATCAAAAAGAGTATGAGTCTTCAATTTTAAATAAACTCAATCTCATACTCTACATAAAAAATTCTTTTTTATCGTATTGATATAAAAAAATATAATAAAAAATTATTTTATAAGATTAAGATTCTATTGCTATTTTTAGTTTTTTCATGGCGTTTTTTTCTAATTGTCGTACACGTTCTGCAGATATACCATAGCTGTTAGCTATTTTTTGTAAAGTACGTTTTTTATCTTGATCTAACCAGCGTGCATGAATAATATCGCGACTACGTTTATCTAATGCCAACAATGCGATACTTAATTTGTTTGTGGCATGTTGATCCCAGTCATCAGCTTCTACATTAGACGCAAAATTAGAGGTTTTATCCTGTAAATATTGTCCGGTATTATGATTTTTCCCATCTATATAGTCTTCTTCTGGAATTGGATTAAAGGTCACGTCTTGAACAGACATTCGTGATTCCATTTCTCTAACATCTTTACTACTAACTCCTAATTCTCTTGCAACCATATTAATTTCTTCTTCATTAAACCAACCTAATCTTTTTTTGGTTTTTCTTAGATTAAAAAACAGTTTTCTCTGAGATTTTGTAGTAGCTACTTTAACAATACGCCAATTTCGTAAAACATATTCATGAATTTCTGATTTAATCCAATGTACAGCAAAAGAGACTAAGCGAACTCCTATTTCTGGATTAAATCTACGAACTGCTTTCATTAAACCAATATTCCCTTCTTGTATAAGATCTGATTGAAGTAAACCATATCCTGAATAACTTCGTGAAATATGAACGACAAAACGAAGATGAGATAAAATTAAAGTTTTTGCAGCATCTAAATCTCCATTATAACGTAAACGTTGAGTAAGTAATTGCTCTTCTTTTATTGATAACATTGGCCATAAATGAGCTACTCTAATGTATGCATCTAAATTACTTGGTGGTGTCACAGATAAGATCTGTAATTTATTAATCATTTTTATTCCCGCATCAATGCAATATCTTTTACGAAAGTTTAAGTATGTGGGATACTAATATAATACTTTAATTAAAAATATAAATCAAAAGATTTATATTGATAGAATAAAAAAATATTTACTATCTACTACTAAAGATAGACTCGATAAATTCTTTACTATTAAACACACCTAAATCTTCTGTTTTTTCACCAATTCCAAGATATCGAATAGGAATTTGAAACTGATCAGCTAATGAAAAAATAACCCCTCCTTTTGCTGTTCCATCTAATTTAGTAATGATAATGCCAGTTAAATTAAGAGCTTGATGAAACATATCTGTTTGCTGTATTGTATTTTGTCCATTACAAGCATCAACAATTAATATCTTTTCATGAGGAGCACATGAATCTATTTTTTTCATAACTCTAATTATCTTCTTCAATTCTTCCATTAAATGGAATTTATTATGTAATCTTCCTGCAGTATCAATAATTAATACATCGATTTTTTTTGCTTTTGCTGACATCATTGCATCAAATACTACTGCAGCTGGATCTGAATTAGAACTTTGCGCTATTACTGGTATTTTATTTAATTTTCCTAATATTTGTAATTGATCTATACCTGCTGCTCTAAATGTATCTGCTGCAGCTAAAATTACCGATTTTCCTTCTAATTTATATTTTTTTGCTAATTTAGAAACTGTTGTTGTTTTGCCTGTTCCATTTACGCCTACAACTAAAATGACAAAGGGTGTATGATTAAATATTTGTAAAGGTTCTTCTACTTGTTTTAAAATATTAAACATATTTTTTTTTAATAAAAAATATACCTTTTCAGAAATCTGTAAATCTTTTCGATTAATTTCTTTAATTAAATTAGCAATAATGCGATCTGTAGTTTTAACACCAATATCAGCAAGTAACATTTTTTCTTCTAATTCTTCAAAAAGAATTTTATCAATCGTTTTTGATAAAAAAATATGATGAATACTATCACCAAGAAATTTCTTTGTTTTTTTTAATTTTGATTGTAAACGAGAAAAAAAATTTATATTCTTATTTTCAAAAGTTTCTAAATTGTTCACATTATTATCTAATGTTATTGAATTTTGATCTTTTAAATCATTTTTTTTAATTGATAAATTTTTTAAATCATATAAATCTTGATCAGATTTTATGTTTTCTTTTTTGGTCTGAACGATTTCTTTTTCGAGTAAAAAATCGTTTTTTTTATTTATCTCTTCTGTATTATTTGATTTTTTTTCTCTATTTTTTTTTCTTATAGTAGAGCTCAACCAAGAAAAAAAACTAGTTTTTTTACTATCTTTCATTTATTTATCCTTATATTTTATAATAAACATAATTATTTTCATGAAATTTTGAATATATTTTAAAAAATGTTTCATTTACATGATTAATAATCATAAAATAGATTATATCAACAAAATCAAAAAATCGAATAAAAATGCGTAATCATTTTTTAAAAAAAAATGGAAAAGTGTATATTGTTTCTGGAAAATTAAAAGGAAGAAAAATATCTTTTACTAGTGCGGTAAATTTACGTCCTACAACTAATCGCATACGAAAAACTGTATTTGAGTGGTTAACTAAATATATAAAACACGCTCGATGTCTTGATTGTTTTGCAGGAAGTGGTGCATTAGGGATCGAAGCTATATCTCGTCATGCTGAATTTTTAACATTTTTAGAAATAAGAAAACAAACCATTATGAATCTCAAAAATAATATTCATACATTGAATATACATAATTTAGAAATTATACACACAAATACTTTAAATTGGTTAAAAAAACATGGAACACCATATGATATAATATTCATCGATCCACCTTATCATACAGGATTAATTCAATTAACTCTCGAATTATTAGAAAAAAACAAATGGGTTAAAAAAAATTCTCTTATTTATATTGAAAAAGCTAAAGGAAAGTCGCTTTCACTATCCAAAAATTGGATTTTGCATAAAAAAAAAATTACGAACGACATCGAATACTATCTCTATTTTTTTAACATATCAAATTTATAATTTTTATATTAAGATATCTAATCATACATATTAGATTACGAGTTTTAAAAAGGTAAAATATTTATGAAAATTTTAATTTCTCAAAATACAACACTTGATTTATTTTGTAAAAACCCCATTAAGATTTTAAAAGAATCTAATAATGGTGCTATAGCTGTTTTAAAAAATAACACTCCAATCTTCTATGCAGTCACACCTGATTTTTTAAAAAAAGTCTTTGATCTTGAATATAATTCAATATATAAAAATATAAAAAAGCTGAATATCAATAAAAAGTTTTCTATGCATTCCAAATGGATGCCTGATACAGACTTTATCCATCAAGCAGCATTATGGGGGATTACATTAGATAAAGAACCATCTACATCTGAAATTACATCTTTTGTTTCTTATTGGAAAGCAGAAGGTTGTTTTTTTTATCATATACAATGGCAACAAAAATTAGCTAGAAGTTTGCAAAGAAGTAGATCAATGGATAATTTTTCACAAAAAAAACGAGACATTACTTACATACCAACACCAGATCAAACCATACCTGATGGATTTAGAGGTAAATAATGACATTTTACACTGAATTCTTTAAACGTCTTCAACGTCTTATGCCTAATCACATTAAACCAAAATTTGATAATGACGAAGATTTATTAGCTTGGAATCAAGAACAAGGAAGATTGTCTTCTGAATCTATCTTACGCGCAAATAAAGCTATGCGCATGCAACGTGTGCTAGGAAGATCAGGAATACGAGAATTATATATGAATTGTTCATTTGATAATTATAAAGTTGAACATGACGGTCAAAGAAGAGTTCTTAAAGCATCAAAACGATATGCAGAGGAATTTAATCAAAATATTGCAAGTTTTATTTTTTCAGGTAAACCAGGAACAGGAAAAAATCATTTAGCCTCAGCTATAGGAAATTATTTAATTTTACACGGAAAAAGTATTTTACTCGTTACAGTTGCTGATTTAATGTCAAATATGAAAGGTACGTTTAATGGTACCAGTCATATTACTGAGGAAAACTTATTACATAATCTTAGTAGCGTAGATTTATTAATGATTGATGAAATTGGTATGCAAACCGAATCTCGTTATGAAAAAGTGATTATTAATCAAATAGTTGATAGGCGTTCATCATCTAAACGATCAACTGGAATGTTGTCAAATCTAGATCACAAAGGGATGAAAAGTTTATTAGGGGAAAGAGTAATCGATAGAATGCGATTAGGTAATAGCTTATGGCTAACTTTCGAATGGGATAGTTATAGACAATATGTAAAAGGTAATGAATATTAATAAAAATAAAAAATCGTTATTTAATTCTACATACGTATTCACCAGATCTAGTATCTACTTTTACTAATGAACCGATTTCAATAAAAACAGGTACTCTTATAATCGCACCTGTACTTAAAGTAGCTAATTTAGTTATATTATTGTTAATAGTATCATTTTTTAAAGTAGCATCTGTACTGATAATTTTCAGTTCTACAAAATTTTTAGGTATAATAGAAATTGGTCGTTTATTCCATAAAATGGCAATACATAAATCTTGTTCCAATAACCATTTTTTGTTCGAACCAATAATATTTTTTTCGACTGATAATTCTTCAAACGTCTTGTCATCAATAAAATACCAAAAATGACTATCATTATACAAATACACAACTTTTTTTTCTAAAATATCAGCTATTGGAAATGAGTCTGTAGATTTAAAAGTTTTTTCTATAAGTTGTTTTGTTGAAAAATTTCTTAATTTTACACGGACAAAAGACTGTCCCTTCCCGGGCTTTACAAATTCACTAGACTCTATTAAATAAGGTTCGTTTTCAAATATAATTTTATTACCGGAACGAAAACTATTGCTATAATACACTCTCATACCAACCTTTATTTTTGCAAAATATATATAAAAATGAGATTAAAAAATAATACTCTTATAACAAGAGACAAGTGGTTATACGAGTTATCTACATCAATAACTCAACCAAAAGAACTACTAAAAATTCTTAAGTTAGACAGTTATAAACAATATTCTAAATTAAAAAAAAACAAAATATTTCCATTTCGTGTCCCTCTTTCATTCGTATTAAGAATGAAAAAAAATGATCCACAAGATCCACTTTTTCTTCAAGTAATTACTAATAATCAAGAATTTTTAAACACTGTAAAATATATTAAAGACCCTATAAAAGAAACAAATCATATCGTTTTACCTGGATTATTACATAAATATAACGATCGCGTATTGTTACTTGTAAAAACAAATTGTGCTATCAATTGTAGATATTGTTTTCGAAAATATTTTCCATACGAAAAAAACAAAGGAAAAAAAAGTAATTGGATTCGAGCACTTGAATATATTAAAAAAAACAAATACCTAAACGAAGTTATTTTGTCTGGTGGCGATCCACTCATGGCGAAAGATCATGAATTATTATGGCTGGTTACATATTTATCTAAAATTAATCATATAAAACGATTAAGGATACATACTCGATTACCTATTGTAATTCCTAACCGTATTACTTCTGATTTATGTAATATTTTTGTTAAATCATCATTAAAAATCGTTTTCGTTACCCACATAAATCACCCACAAGAAATCAATCAAGAACTCAGTCAAAGTCTTTTAAAATTAAAAGAATCGGGTGTAATTTTATTAAATCAAAGTGTTTTGTTAAAAAATATTAATGATGACGCTATTATTTTAGCAGAATTAAGTAGTTTATTATTTGAAAATAATATTTTACCATATTATTTACATATTTTAGACAAAGTAAGTGGAGCTATGCATTTTTCAGTTTCAATCAAAAAAGCAAAATATATTATGAAAGATTTAATAAAAATGATATCTGGTTATTTAGTACCTAAATTAGTTTATGATATTGGTTCAAAAGATAATAAATTAATAATTTTTTAATAGAGAAAAAAACTAATTTATTCGATTTATCATATTCAAAAACTTTCCTCAGAATCATTAAATCTGAGGAAAGAAAAAATTCATATACTTTTAACACAGATAAATAGTTGATTACATCATTCCACCCATGCCACCCATTCCTCCTGCAGGAGAAGGGCTAGAATCAGAAGATTTTTCTTCTTTTGGCAAATCAGTAACCATACATTCAGTTGTAATCATTAAACCAGCTACTGAAGCTGCATATTGTAAAGCAGATCGTGTAACTTTAGTAGGATCTAATATACCAAAATCTATCATATCACCATATTCATCAGTAGCTGCGTTATAACCATAATTACCTTTTCCATCTTTAACATTATTAGTCACTACAGATGGTTCTTCTCCTGAATTTGATACAATTTGACGTAAAGGAGCTTCCATTGCACGTAGAGCAACTCGAATACCTACATTTTGATCTTCATTTTGACCACGTAAATTAGATATTTTTCCTGCTACTCGAACTAGTGCCACACCACCACCAGCAACTACACCTTCTTCAACTGCTGCACGAGTCGCATGTAATGCATCTTCAACACGAGCTTTTTTCTCTTTCATTTCTACTTCTGTCGCTGCACCTACTTTAAGTACTGCAACTCCACCTGATAATTTAGCTAAACGTTCATTTAATTTTTCTTTATCATAGTCAGAAGTAGCTTCTTGAATTTCTTGACGAATCTGACTAATACGACTTTGAATTGTGTGTTTTTCTCCAGAACCACCGATTATAGTTGTGGTGTCTTTATTAATAACTACACGTTTTGCTTGACCTAAATCTTCTAAGGTAGATTTTTCTAAATCCATTGCTAATTCTTCAGAAATCACAGAACCACCAGTAAGAATAGAAATATCTTGTAACATAGCTTTACGACGATCTCCAAATCCAGGAGCTTTTACTGCTGCTACTTTTACAATTCCTCTCATAGAATTCACTACTAATGTGGCTAATGCTTCACCTTCTAAATCTTCCGAAATAATTAATAACGGTTTTCCTGATTTTGCAACAGATTCTAATATTGGTAACATTTCACGTACATTGGAAATTTTTTTATCGGCCATTAAAATATATGGATTTTCTAATTCAACAATACCCGTTTCTGGTTTGTTGATAAAATAAGGCGATAAATAACCTCTATCAAATTGCATACCTTTAACAACTTCTAATTCATTTTGTAAACCTGTTCCTTCTTCTACTGTAATCACTCCATCATTACCTACTTTTTCCATTGCTTCTGCAATTAATGCTCCAACTTTTTCATCTGCGTTTGCAGAAATAGTTCCTACTTGGGTAATTGCTTTAGAATCAGAACACGGTACTGATAAGTTTTTTAATTCTTCTACAGCACTAATAACGGCTTTATCAATCCCACGTTTTAGATCCATCGGATTCATTCCAGCTGCTACAGCTTTTAAACCTTCATTCACTATAGATTGTGCTAATAATGTTGCTGTTGTAGTACCATCACCTGCTGCATCATTTGCTTTTGATGCAACTTCTTTTACCATTTGAGCTCCCATGTTTTCGAATTTATCTTCTAATTCGATTTCACGAGCTACTGATACACCATCTTTTGTAATACTAGGTGCTCCAAAAGACTTATCTAAAACTACATTTCTACCTTTTGGTCCTAAAGTTACTTTTACTGCGTCAGCTAAAACATTAACTCCGCGAAGCATTTTAATTCGAGCTTCATTTCCAAATTTTACATCTTTAGCAGCCATTTTTACATTCCCTTAAATAAATTTTTTAATGAATATAACGTATAGTTTACTCAGTTTTTTGACTCAGTTTACTATTCAACAATTGCCAAAATGTCACTTTCATTTAAAATCAATAATTCTTCATTATCAATTTTTTCTGTTTTTGCACCATATCCTTCATTAAAAATAACAAGATCACCAACTTTTACATCTAATGGCTTAATTTCTCCATTATCTAATACACGACCCTTACCTACAGCTGTTACTGTGCCTCTAGTAGACTTTCCTGCAGCAGAACCTGTAAGAACAATACCACCTGCAGACTTTGCTTCAACTTCTTTACGTTTAACAAGCACACGATCATGCAACGGACGAATTTTCATATAACAATACTCCTGTGAATAATCTTGCTTAATTTTTTTATAATTTTATTATTTTAAAATAATCTAAAATATTTTCTTATTTTAAATATATGGATCTTTATTAAAACTTTCAAGGGTAAATATTATTTTTTTATATTTTTCTTATTTATTCATACTTTAATTATATTGAAATAGCTTGTTTTTTAATTCCTTACAAGAATTTTATTTATTTTAAAAAGAACAAACAATTAATAAAGAAATAAAAAAATATTGACAATGTTTTAGATTTGATGATTTAATATAGTTTTTAAAATAAGCCCGGATAGCTCAGTCGGTAGAGCAGGGGACTGAAAATCCCCGTGTCGGTGGTTCAATTCCGCCTCCGGGCATATTAAAATGTACAATATCAAAAGTTATTTTCCAATACAAAAACTAGAAAAAATATGTTCTAATAAATCATCAGAGGTAAATTTTCCTGTTATTTCTCCTAAAAACTTACTTATTAATCTAAGCGATTCAGCTAAACACTCAATATTTTGAAAAGTCAACCAATTTTTTCTAGCAAGTAAAAATTCTTTATATGCTAAATCAATTTGATGTATATGTCGTCTACGCGCAATAAAGATACTTTTATTGCTTCTATTTTTTTCAATTTTTACAATATGATTACGTAATACGTCAATACCTTGTCCTGTATACGCAGAAACACTAATAAAAAAGAACCCCTGTCTTTTTTTAATACCAAATTCATCCTGCATTAAATCATTTTTATTTAAAACAAAAGTTACTTTTATAGTATTCGGAATATTTTTTATAAAATCATCACATATTTTTTTTTGTTGTACTATACTCTTGGTTTTATCAACAACAAAAAGAACATGATCACATTTTTTAATGGTATCCCATGTTCGTGCAATTCCAATAGATTCTATTTTATTTTTTGTTTTACGCAAACCAGCGGTATCAATAAGTTTATATAAAACACCATGAATATTAACAGATTCATAAAGAAGATCTCGGGTAGTTCCAGGTATATTTGTTACTATTGCTCTGTCACACGATGACAAAGCGTTTAGTAAACTAGATTTACCTGCATTCGGTAAACCTGCAATTATTATTTTTTTTTCTTCTCTTAATATACTTCCTTCTGAAATATTTTTTTGAATTTGTTTAAAATTTTCATTTAATTGAATAAATTTGTCATACACTAAAGTTTGTATATTAATATCAATTTCATCTTCTACAAAATCTATACTAGATTCTAAATTTACACGAAATTCAATAATTGAGTTGATTAATTCTTGAATAGAAAATGAAAAACTACCTTCTAATGAATTTAATGCCGCACGTGCAAATAATTCTGTTTCTGAATTAATTAAATCATCTATAGATTCAGCTTGAATTAAATCTATTTTTCCATTAAAAAACGCACGTTTAGAAAATTCTCCTGGTTCAGCAATTCTAGTATTTTTAATAGCAATAATTCTTTTAATTAATAGATCCATAATCAATGGATTACCATGCCCTTGTAATTCTAATACATCTTCACCTGTAAATGAATGCGGAGCAGGGAACCAGATACATATACCTTTATCTAATATTTGATTATTTTGATCTAAAAATTTTGAATAAGTGGCAAATCTTGCTTGGGGCATTGTGCCTAAAATTTCTATAGCAATTTTTTTTGTTTGAGGACCTGATATCCTTAATATTCCAACTGCACTCTTTCCAGGACAAGTTACTTGTGCAACAATAGTGTCATTATCAATCATAAAATGTTTTCTTAATATAAATATCAAAAAATTAAAAACTGATATTTTTTAGCATGTTTAAAAAAATATTCTATATCTTATAAATTAATTTAATTTAGAAAAAATAAATCGTTGTTGTATAATGGTAACTACATTACTTATAATGTAGTATAAAACTAATCCTGAAGGAAACCATAAAAAAAAGATTGTAAAAATTATAGGGATAAAATGCATAATCTTTTTTTGAAAAGGATCTGTGACATTACTAACTGATGATATCTTTTGAATAATAAACATTGTCAAACCCATAATCATGGGTAATATATAATATGGATCTTGACTAGATAAATCATGTACCCATAAAATAAATGGAGAATGTCGTAATTCTACAGAACTGATAAGCATATAATAAAGAGATAAAAAAATTGGCATCTGAATAAAAATAGGTAAAAAACCTCCTAAGGGATTAATTCTTTCGTTTTTATATAATATAATGATTTCTTGACTAATACGTTTTTTATCATGTTTAAATTTTTCTTTTATTTCTTTTATTTTAGGTTGTAACATACGCATTTTTGCCATAGAAACATATTGTGATTTTGTTAAAGGATAGGTAATTGCTTTCATAATGAAAGTAATTAAAATAATAGAAAAACCCCAGTTTCCTATGATTTTATGTAAAAAAGTTAATAACTGAAATAATGGCTGTGATAAAAACCAAAGCCAACCATAATCTACTGTCAAATCTAAGTTTGGTGCCACTAACTGCATTTCTTTTTGTATTTCAGGACCAATCCATATTTTTGATTTTATAAGAGATTTAGAATAAGGTGATACATGAATTACTGGAGATTTATAACCAATTGCAGCAATTCCATGATCCAAATTAGCAGTATATATGGTATTTTGACCTATACTATCACCAGGAATCCATGCAACGGCAAAATATTGCTGTAACATCGCAATCCAACCATTCGTAGTAAGAACATGCAAATTTTTATTATGAGAAATAGCATCAAACTTATATTTTTCATATTTATTATCAGAACTTGAATAAGCAGCACCTCGAAAAGTTTGAAGTGCAAAATTTCCACTATAAGAATTACGCTTTTCTGGTAAACTAATAGTTTGTTTTATTTGTCCCAACATATTCATTTCTAGCGAATCTTGAGTCGAATTGTCAATCTCGTATTCTACCTGAACATCATATCTCTTAGGTTTTAGAATAAAAGTTTTTGTATAAGTTACACCGTTTTTATTAATCCATTTTATTGGAACACGTAATTCTTTTTCATGATCTTCTAATTTAAAAGAATTTTTTTTTGCAACATATAACGGCCTAGTATCATTATTAAAACGATCTGGTCCATCTTTTCCAGTTAATCCACTTTGAGCTTGATAAATAAAATCAGGTGTCGTTTCAAGTAATTTAAAAGGTTTAGACGAATGCAATTGATCTTTATATGTTAATAAATAAGCTTCTTCTATATCTCCTCCATACATATTTACTGATAAACTAATAACATCATTTTTTATAACAATTTGATTGTTATGTTTTTCTGTATTTAAAAAATGTGACGTTAAATTTTTTTTTTCATTTGTTTTATTACTTGATGATATTTGACTTTGCCATGCTTGCCAAAGCAAGAAAGAGACAAATAAAAAAGCAAAAATAAAAAAATTACGTTGTACTTCCATAATTAGTATTCACTTTTATCTTTAATATTTAAAGGTAAAAAATTATATTTATCTGCATTTAAAGACTATTACAATAAAAAAATACACTTATTTAAATAATATTTTTGATAGTATTAAAATACTACTTTTTTAGAATAAAATAGACAATTAAGCTGTTTAAAAAAATTTAAATTTATTAATATTGGAATAACTCAAAAAATTTTTAAAAATTATCGATGATAGTTTAACCATAAAGTATTTAAAAGATTTATTTTTTGTGTATTACTTAATAACAGTATATTTTTTTTTGTTATAACTATAAAATCCATTGAACTTAATTGATGTTGTAATAAACGAAAAGTTTCTCTAATTAGTCGCTTAATTAAATTTCTATCATGAGCATATTTAATATTTTTACGAGAAATATTCAAACCTAATCTAGGATATGATAAAAAATTAATACGTCCTAAAATAGTTATACCTTGAATATTTTTTTTACAAGGTTTACTAAAAACATATTGAAAATTCATAGAATTTAATAATCTTATTTTTTTTTTTAAACAATAAGTTAGCACATTAACTCTTCTATTTAGTGGACACAGTTAAACGTGTTCTTAATTTGGCACGTCTACGTGATAAAATATAACGACCATTCTTTGTTGCCATACGAATTCTAAATCCATGTGAACGATTACGTTTTAATATTGATGGTTGAAAAGTGCGTTTCATTTTAATATTCACCTAAGAATTTATTATTAATTATGATTGATGAAATTTATTTTTAATAAAAAATCATTTTTTTAAATAATATATACTTAATTAACTTTATTTGCATTATTAATTATAGAAGTAAATGATAAAAATTGACAAATACAAGAGTTTCTCAATTAACTGATCCAAAAAAAATATTTTTAATATTTTATTCTGGTATGATAAATATGTTTTTACAACTTAACAATAATAGTACATCTAAAAATCACTTCTTTAGATAAACAAAAAATATCTCAACAATATATTACATCCTTTGCGTTATACTCACCAATCTTAGATTGTATAACTTTTAATATAAAAAATATAATTTTATATAAATTCTTTGAATAAAATTATATATTCAAAATAAATGTAATAAAAAATCTTTCAAATTTTATTTTTTATTAATTTTGTTCGATTGGAGTCTACCGTGTCACTTTGTCTTTGGAAACAGTGCCTCGACCGGTTACAGAATGAGTTACCTACTACAGAATTTAGTATGTGGATACGATCGCTGAAGGCAAAACTAAATAACAATATCTTAAAAATATACGCTCCAAATAAATTTGTTTTAGATTGGGTTAAAGATAAGTATCTAATTCATTTTAAAATCATACTGCAAGATGTTTGCGGTTCCAATTCTCCACTAATAAAATTTGAAATATATAAAAAACCTAAAGAAAAAAATATAAAAAAAAACATTTTACAAATTAATTATAATTTAAATAAAACACAAATGTGGAATCAAATTCCAATTTTTAAAAAAATATCTTATCGTTCTAATTTAAACAAAAAGCATAATTTTGAAAACTTTATAGAAGGAAAATCTAATCAACTCGCACGATCTGCAGCATTTCAAGTAGCACAAAACCTTGGCAATACTTATAATCCGTTATTTTTATATGGGGGTACTGGATTAGGTAAAACTCATTTACTACATGCTATAGGAAATGGAATTTTAACATATAAAAATAATATTAAAATAATTTATATGCATTCTGAACGTTTTGTTCAGGATATGGTTAAAGCGTTACAAAATAATACTATTGAAAAATTTAAGTTATATTATCGTTCTGTTGACGCATTATTAATAGATGATATTCAATTTTTTGCTCATAAAGAACGTTCGCAAGAAGAATTTTTTCATACATTTAATGCTTTATTAGAAGGAAATCAACAAATTATTTTAACTTCTGATCGATATCCTAAAGAAATTAATGGAGTAGAAGATCGTCTTAAATCAAGATTTGGTTGGGGCCTTACTGTTTCTATAGATCCACCAGAACTAGAAACTAGAATAGCCATTCTAATCAAGAAAGCTGATGAAAATAATATTATATTATCTAATGAAGTAGCTTGTTTTATTGCGAAACGTTTACATTCTAATGTTCGTGAACTAGAAGGTGCTCTTAATAGAGTTATTGTTAACGCACATTTTACTCGACGTACTATTACTGTCGATTTTGTTAGAGAAGCACTTAGAGATATACTTGCCTTGCAAGAAAAAATCATTACGATTGATAATATTCAAAAAACAGTGGCAGAATATTATAAAATTAAAGTGACAGATTTATTATCTAAAAAACGCTCACGATCAGTAGCTCGTCCAAGACAAATGGCTATGGCTATGGCCAAAAAACTCACCAATCATAGTCTACCAGAAATTGGAGATGCTTTTAGTGGAAGAGATCACACAACAGTTCTACATGCATGTCGCAAAATTGAACAATTGCGCGAAGAAAGTCTTGATATTAAAGAAGATTTTTTAAATTTAATCAGAACCTTATCAGTGTAATTATATGAAATTTAATATTAAAAACAAAATCTTTACCCAACATCTAAAAAAAATAAATCGTTTAATTACTAAAAATAGCACACTTCCTATTTTAGAAAACATATTGATTACTGTGAATAATGGTATTATATCTTTAACGGCAACCAATTTAGAAACAGAACTAATTTCTAATATAGAAATATCAAAAACATACACACCAGGTTCTATTACAGTTTCAGGTCAAAAACTATTAAATATTTGTCGAAATTCTTCAGAATTATCAGACATTAAAATAAGTTTAAATAAAGAGAAAATTCATATTTCTTTAGAAAATAGCAATTATATATTAAATACTTTACCTGCTGAAAATTTTCCGAATCATAATAACTTTGATCATGTTTCAGAATTTTTTATATCTTCAGACATTCTAAAAAAAATGATAGAAAAAACTCACTTTTCTATGGGAAAACAAGACGTACGATATTATCTTAATGGAATGTTATTAGAAAAAAATAAAACATCACTTTATACCGTTGCTACAGATGGATATCGTTTAGGGATTGCAAAAACCCCTTTAAAAAAAGACGTTGTTATTTTTTCAGCAATCATCCCCAGAAAGGGCATTATCGAATTACATAAACTACTAAATATAGAACCACAATTAATACATGTTTTAATTGGTAAAAACAATATTAAAATATATATAGAAAAATTAATTTTTACTGTTCAACTAATTGAAGGTGAATATCCTGACTACAAAAGTATTTTATCAAGAAAAAAACAGCACCCTATTATTTTAAATAATAAAATATTAAAACAATCATTATTGCGTGTTTCTGTATTGTCAGATAAAAACTTTTGTGGCGTAGAAATTTATATCACGAATAATAAATTTCAAGTATTATCAAACAATCAACACGAAGAAAAAGCAGAAGATTCATTTAAAATTAATTATTATGGTGAAAACATAGAAATATCTATAAATGTATACTATATCATAGAAGTTTTAAATGTTATTTCTAGCAAAAATATTTTTATATTTTTCAATGAATCTAATAATTCAATACATATCGAATCAGAAGAAGACCACTCATTATTATATGTAATTATGCTGTTACGTCGCTAAAATTTTAAAAATATTATATTTTGTTAACAAGAAAATCAAATATTTTTTAGATAACAATTATTTTCATATAAAAAAATTAACAAGGAAAAATATGAAAGATATATATGATTCTTCTAATATTAAAATTTTAAGAGGATTAGATGCTGTTCGAAAAAGACCAGGTATGTACATTGGAGATACGGAAGACGGGAGTGGTTTGCACCACATGGTTTTTGAAATTGTAGATAATTCTATTGATGAAGCATTATCAGGATATTGTAAAGAAATAATCGTTACAATTTATTTAGATAATTCAGTTTCTGTTAAAGATGATGGAAGAGGTATACCTACTGATATTCATCCTGAAGCAAATATTTCAGCTGCAGAAGTCATTATGACTGTATTACACGCAGGAGGAAAATTTGATAATTCTTCATATAAAATATCAGGAGGATTACACGGTGTAGGAATCTCTGTTGTTAATGCATTATCAGAAAAATTAGAACTGATCATTTATAAAAATAAAAAAAAATATCAACAAATATATCGAAATGGAAAACCACAGTATCCGCTTTCTATTATTGGAAAAAGCAATATCACAGGGACCTATATACGATTTTGGCCAAGTTATAAAACATTTAAAAATAAAACCATATTTCAATATGAAATATTATCTAAACGTTTACGTGAATTATCTTTTCTTAATTCTAATATTGCAATTTATTTATATGATAACAGAACTAATATAAAAAATCACTATCATTATAAAGGAGGTATTAAAGCATTCGTCAAATTTTTAAATCAAAAAAAAATAGCAATACATTCACATATATTTTATTTTAAATCTAAAAAAGAAGAAACAGAGTTAGAAATCGCTATGCAATGGACTGATTCACATCAAGAAAACATATTATGTTTTACTAATAATATACCGCAAAAAGATGGAGGGACGCATTTATCTGGTTTTCGTTCTGGCATGACACGAACATTAAACTTACATATCGAAAAAGAAGGATACAATAAAAAAAATAAAGTATCTATAACAGGAGAAGATATCAGAGAAGGATTAACAGCAGTTATATCAATAAAAATACCTGATCCAAAATTTTCATCGCAAACCAAAGATAAATTAGTATCTTCTGAAGTCAGATCAATCATAGAATCATTAATTAATGAAAATCTTATTGAATTTCTTTTAGAAAATCCAAATGATGCAAAATTTATTATTCAAAAAATCATTAATTCTACGAAAATACGAGAAGCTGCACGAAGAGCTAGAGAAATAAATAAAAGAAAAGGAATATCTGACTTAGGAACTTTACCAGGAAAATTATCTGATTGTCAAGAAAATGACCCTAAACTTTCAGAAATTTATCTGGTAGAAGGTGATTCTGCAGGAGGATCGGCTAAACAAGGAAGAAATCGAAAATATCAAGCAATTCTCCCATTAAAGGGGAAAATATTAAACGTAGAAAAATCAAAATTTGATAAAATGCTTTTATCACAAGAAGTTTCTTCTCTTATTACAGCACTAGGTTGTGGTATTGGTACAAGCGAATACAATATCGATAAACTAAGATATAATTATATCATCATCATGACTGATGCAGACGTAGATGGTGCGCATATTCGTACGTTACTTTTGACATTTTTTTATCGTCAACTACCAGAATTAATCGAAAAAGGATATATTTATATTGCACAACCACCCTTATATAAAGTTAAAAAAGGAAAAAAAGAGGAATATATTAAAAATGACGACGATATGAATAAATATCAAATTAAAATTGCTTTACAAGACATTGTTTTAAAGAAAAATAATATTCATCTTAATGAACACCGTGAAAAATTTAAAAAAATTATTTCTGAATATAATTCACTTCAAAAAAAAATACAAAAAAACACATATTTGTTACCAAAAACTATATTTAATGAATTAATTTATCATCCTTATTTAGAAGATTTAAAAGATATTAAAACAATAAAAATATGGAAAAATACATTAGTAAAAAAACTAAATCAAAATAATAATCATAATTATTATTCAATAAAAGTTAAAGAAAATCTTGAAAAGAATATTTTTGAACTTAGTATAAATATATTTAGGTATTCATCTCATATAATATATCACTTAACAGAAGAGTTTTTAAAAAGCCAGGAATATATATTAATGACAAATTTAGGTAAAAAATTTAAAAAATTGTTTTCTGATAAAATATTGATAGAAAAATCAGGTATTTTCTACGAGATAGATAATATAAAAAATACATTAAAATGGTTAATAAGACAATCTAGACGAGGTTTATCAATACAAAGATATAAAGGATTGGGAGAAATGAATCCAGAACAATTATGGAATACAACTATGAATCCTGCAACTAGAAATATGTCACAAGTAACAATTAACGATGCTCTTTCTGCAAATCATCTATTTAATACTCTTATGGGAGATGCAGTAGAACCTAGACGAAAATTTATACAAAATAATGCCTTAAAAGTGGAAAACATAGATATTTAAAAAAAATATTCATCAAATAATAAACCTTTATTATATATGCGGCAGGGAGACACCAGCCGCTTAATATTACTCTGTTCATTTAAATTTATCCATTGTTTCAAGTACACGTAATTTTGCAATTTCTTTAGCAATTTTTAATAAAATATCATTTTTTTTCATTTGTACGTTTTCATTTCGCATATCTTTTTCAGCTTTTTCTTTCGCTTTTAATATATGTGTACGATTTAAATCTACTGCTCGAATTGCGATATCTGCTAAAACAGATACAGTGTAAGGTTGAACTTCTAATATACCTCCTGATATATATATACATTCTTCTTTTTGATCTTTATGAAAAATATACAACATACCAGGTTTAATGATACTCAATAATTGTGCATGTCCTGGATAAATACCTAGTTCTCCTTCACTGCCAGATACTCGTAGTTTTCTTACTTCTCCAGAAAATATTCGTTTTTCAATACTGACTACATCTAAATAAAAACTCATAAATATATCCCAATATATTATAATATTTTCGCTTTTTCTATAACTTCTTCAATAGATCCAACCATATAAAACGCTTGTTCAGGAAAAGAATCAAACTCGCCTTCTATAATACCTTTAAAAGCTCGAATATTATCTTTTAATGAAACATATTTACCAGGAATACTAGTAAACACTTCAGCTACAAAAAAAGGTTGTGATAAAAATCTTTGAATTTTACGTGCTCTTGAAACCAATAATTTATCTTTTTCTGAAAGTTCATCCATACCTAAAATTGCAATAATATCTTTTAGTTCTTGATATCTCTGTAATATCGATTGAACGCCTAATGCAGTACGATAATGTTCTTCACCTACTATAAAAGGATCTAATTGACGACTTGTTGAATTTAAAGGATCGACTGCAGGATAAATCCCTAATGATGCTATTTGACGACTTAATGTTACTGTAGAATCTAAATGTGCAAATGTTGTTGCAGGTGAAGGATCTGTTAAGTCGTCGGCAGGTACATATACCGCCTGCACTGACGTAATAGAACCTGATTTTGTTGAAGTAATTCTTTCTTGTAACAAACCCATTTCTTCAGCTAAAGTTGGTTGATAACCGACAGCAGAAGGCATACGTCCTAATAAAGCAGAGACTTCAGTACCTGCTAATGTATATCGATATATATTATCAATAAATAATAAAACGTTTTTTCCTTCATCACGAAATTTTTCTGCTATAGTCAGACCAGTAAATGCAACTCGCAATCGATTTCCTGGTGGTTCATTCATTTGTCCATAAACAAGAGATACTTTATCTAAAACTTTAGAATCAGTCATTTCGTGGTAAAAATCATTTCCTTCTCGCGTTCTTTCTCCAACACCAGTAAATACTGAATATCCCGAATGTTCTGTTGCGATATTACGAATTAATTCCATCATATTCACTGTTTTACCTACACCAGCACCTCCGAATAAACCAACTTTACCACCCTTGGAAAATGGACAAATTAAATCAATAACCTTTATGCCAGTTTCTAATATTTCTTTAGAACTAGATTGATCTATATAATTAGGAGGAGACCGATGAATTTCCCAGTATTCAATATTAGTATTCCTTTTACTTTTTAATAATCCTTTGTTATCTATTGTTTCACCTAATACATTTAATATACGACCTAATGTAGGTTCTCCTACTGGTACTTTTATATAATGACCAAGATCATTAACAATTAAACCTCTTTTTAGACCATCAGAGGATCCCATAGCAATAGTTCTTACGATACCTGCACCTAATTGTTGTTGTACTTCTAAAATTAGTTTATGCTGTTTATTTTGTACTTCTAAAGCATTGTATATTTTAGGTACTGAATTTTGATTAAATTCTACATCGACTACAGCACCAATGATTTGGATAATTTTTCCAGTAGCCATTATATATTTAAACCTCTAACCAGTTGAAACGGCTGATGCACCGGCAATAATTTCAGTTAATTCTTGAGTAATGTTAGCTTGACGAACTTTATTATACAACAATTTTAATTCTTTAATACGTTCAGTACTGTTTTCGGTTGCTGTTTTCATAGCCATCATGCGAGCAGCGTGTTCGCTTGCAATATTTTCTAATATACTTTGATATACTTGAGATTCAATATATCTTTTAAATAAACTGTCTATAATCAATTTAGATTCTGATTCATATAAATAATCCCATCGTTTAGTACTGATAGTTTCAGACTTTATACGAGATAGAGGAAGAAGTTGAATGATTTTCGGATATTGTGACATCTTGTTATGAAATTCATTATAAGCAATAAAAATTTTATCAATACGTTTAATTTGATATTTTTTTAATAAAACATCTATTCCATTAATTACTTTTAAAATATTAGGATGTTCTCCTAAATGAGTTATTTTTGAAAGAATATTATTCTCACATAATTTAAAAACAGGTAAACTTTTTAATCCAAATAAAATTAAATCACATGGAATGTTTTTTTGAGTAAAATTTTGAATTTTGAATAATACTTTTCTAAATAAATTACTGTTTAAACTACCACATAATCCTCTATCAGAGGAAACTATAATCAGTCCAATACGTTTTATTTTTCTAGTTTCTAAATAACTATGTTTATATTCTAAATGTCCCTGTGCTACATGATTAATAACTTTTCTGATAATTTCGGAATATGGTCGTCCTGAAGACATTCTTTCTTCAGTTTTTCGCATTTTTGATATTGCTACCATTTCCATTGCTTTAGTTATTTTTTTTGTATTAACTACACTAGTGATTTGAGTTTTTATTTCTTTTATACTTGCCACTATTTTCTCTTTTAAACTAATTCATGATTTTTAATTAAAACTGAGTTTTTTTAAAATTAGTAATTAATTTTGTTAATTCTTTTTCTATAAGTATAGTAAAACTACCTTCTTTATTAATTTCATTCATTAAATCAGGATAATAATTATAAGCGTAAATTAATATTTCTTTTTCGAATTGCATAATCTGATCTACAGAAATATCATCAAAAAAATTATTTGCTGCAACAAAGAGTATAAGACTTTGTTCAGATACAGACATTGGTGAATATTGTTTTTGTTTTAATAATTCTGTAATTTTTTGACCATAATTTAATTGTTTCCGAGTTATGTCATCTAAATCAGATGAAAATTGTGCAAACGCTGCAAGTTCTTGATATTGTGCTAGCGCAGTCCGAATACCAGAAGAAAATTTTTTAATAATTTCACTTTGCGCTGCACTACCTACACGAGACACAGATATACCAGGATTAACAGCAGGACGAATACCAGAATTAAATAAATTCGATTCTAAAAATATTTGTCCATCTGTAATAGAAATAACGTTAGTAGGGACAAAGGCAGAAACATCACCTGATTGGGTTTCAATAATAGGTAAAGCCGTAATTGAGCCAGTTTTTCCAATGATTTTATCATGAGTTATTTTTTGTATATATGATGCAGAAACACGAGATGCTCTTTCTAGAAGACGCGAATGAAGATAAAATATATCTCCTGGAAACGCTTCTCGACCTGGTGGCCTACGTAACAATAAAGAAATTTGACGATAAGCTACTGCATGTTTTGAAAGATCATCGTAAACGATTAATGCATCATTCCCATGATTACGAAAATATTCTGCCATTGCGCAACCAGAATAAGGGGCTAAATATTGCAAAGAAGCAGCTTCTGAAGCTGACGCTACTACAATAATAGTATTCAATAAAGCATTGTTTTCTTCTAAATTTTTTACTACATTAATAACTGTAGAAAGTTTTTGTCCAATTGCTACATAGATACATTTTACACCTGATTTTTTTTGATTAATAATAGTGTCTATCGCAAGTGCAGTTTTTCCTGTTTGTCTATCGCCAATAATTAATTCACGTTGTCCTTTACCTATAGGAACCATTGAATCAACTACTTTGTAACCAGTTTGGATTGGTTGATCAATTGACTGACGTTCAATTACACCAGGAGCATCTGTTTCTACTGGAAAAAAACCATCATTCTTTATAGCTTTTTTACCATCAATTGGCAATCCTAATGCATTAACTACTCTACCTAATAGATTATGACCTACTGGTACTTCTAAAATTTTACCAGTACATTGTACTTTGGTACCCTCAGAAATATGAACGTAAGGTCCCATAACAACTGCACCTACCGTGTCTCTTTCTATATTCAATGCAATAGCATATTCATTATTAGGCAAAGCAATCATTTCACCTAACATAACGTCAGAAAGACCATTAATCTTAATGATACCATCACTAACAGAAATAATCGTACCCTCATTATAAGATTCATTAAATATTTCAAATTGAGCTATTCTTTCTTTAATTAATTTACTAATTTCTGTAGAATTTAATTGCATGTATTAATTCTCTTAAAAATCTAAAACGTTAGATAATTGTTGAATATAATTACGAATGGATAAATCAACAACTGTATTATTTATTTTTAGAACAATTCCATCAAGTAAATCATGATTGACTTTACATAAAAATTGAATTTTTTTTAAAAATCTTTTTTCTAATACGGTTTGTATTTGAAATATTTGTTTTTGTTCTAAAGAACAAGAACTTATTAATTCAACAATTAAAATATTTTTATAATCTGCTTCTAACTTTAAGAATTTGTTTAATATATTTGTGATAACATTAAAACGTTGATTTTCACATAATAATTTTATTAAATTTTTTTTTTCTTCATCTAAATTACCGCAAATTTCAATAAATACTGATGATAAATATTTTGGAGAAAATGATTTAGATAATAATATTCTAATTTTAGAATCAGCAGTAATGTCGTTAATAAATATTAAAAATTCTTTCCATTTTTGCATTGAATTTTTATACACTGCAATTTCAAAAATTGCTCTAGCATAAGGTCGAGCGATAGTATCTGCTACTGACATTACGTATTTACCTGAGATAAAGAAAGAATCAAATCATTCAAAAAATTTTTTTTATTATCTTTATGAATGTGTTTTTTAATAATTTTTTCTGCCATAGTAATAGAGAGTTGTGTAATTTCTTTATGTAAATTTTTACGTGCATTGATAATTTTTATTTCAATATCTGATTCAGCTTTTAAAAAAATTTTTTTACTTTCTTCTAAAGCTTGATTTTTGGCTTCTTCTAAAATCAATAATTTTTGTTTATTAGCTTCATTTAAAATAACTGAAGCTTTAATTTTTGCAGTTTCAATTTTTTTTTGTATATCATTTTCAATGATAGATAATTTTTCGCGAGCTTTTTTCGTACGCACTAATGATTCTTTTATCTCTTTTTGTCTGGTTTCAATGGCTAACATAATAGGAGGCCAAACGTATCTCATACAAAACCAAACAAATAAAAAAAAAGAAATTGCTTGTCCTAAAATTGTCGCATTAAGATTCACACAATGTACCTTATATATTAAAATGAAAATTAATTTTTAGATTAACTACAATCTTTACGTTAACTGGAAACGTAAAGATTTTGTTTTGTAATTTTATTTGGCAAGCTAACAACAAGTGTATTCTGTAAAAGAAATAAAAAACACATTATGAAATAGCAAAAAGCATATAGAGACCTAAACCTACAGCGATCATCGGAATAGCATCAACCAATCCCATTACAACAAAAAACTGTGTTCTTAATAAAGGAACTAGATCAGGTTGTCTAGCAGCTCCCTCTAAAAATTTACTACCTAAAATTCCAATACCAATTGCTGCTCCAATTGAAGCTAATCCAACCATTATAGCTACTGCTATATAAAGCATTTCAGAATTTAAATGTTCCATTATGAACTCCAGTTTTTAATAAAATAATAATATACAAACATTAATTCTCATGAGAGTGAGAAGCAATTGATAAATAAACAATAGTCAATACCATAAAAATAAATGCTTGCAATGTAATTATTAAAATATGAAAAATAGCCCATGGCACGTTTAAAAAACATTGTGACCACCATGGAAGTAAACCTGCAATCAAAATAAAAATCATTTCTCCGGCATACATATTTCCAAAAAGTCGCAATCCTAATGAAATCGGTTTAGACAGTAATGCAACAAATTCCAATATAAAATTAAAAACAAAAAATACAGGATGATTAAAAGGTTGTAAAGTTAATTCCTTAAAAAAAACAATCAATCCTTTTATTTTGATAGTATAAAATAAAATCAAAAAGAAAATACCTAATGACATCGATAATGTAATATTAATATCTGCAGAAGGTACAATACGCATAGCTGGTAATTTAAATACTTCTTTAGAAATAAAAGGTAATAAATCAATTGGAACTAAATCCATAAGATTCATCAAAAATACCCAAATAAATACTGTTAGAGACAATGGTGCAATAAGAGCATTTTGACCTTGATACATGCTTTTAACATTAGAACTAATAAATTCAAAAATTAATTCAATAAATGCTTGTAACTTTCCTGGAACACCAGTTGTAATTTTTTTTCCCATTAAATAAAAAAGAATCAAAAAAAAACCACCCAAAAAAAGAGAAAAAAATATTGAATCAACATTCAAAGACCAATAAGAAGGAATATTTCCTGGTTCAATGATCTTAAAAGTACGTAAATCTATTTGTAAATGATGTAAATGATGACTAATATATTTTTGAGGATTAGATATTTTTTCTAAAACCATAGAATATTCTCATTTTTTTAAAATTTCAAAAAATTGTAAGAAAACTATTTAAGATTATTTTTTTTAACTAAAGAAATTATTATGTATTTTAAATTGAGTAAAATCAAATTTTAATTATTATAAATTAAAAAATTTATCAAAAAAATAAAGTCAACAATCAGTATGACACTATAAAGCATTTTTATAGGATTCTTTTTTTAAATAAATCAATAATATTGATATAGCAGCTGGTGTAATACCAGAAATTCTTGAAGCTTGACCAATAGAAATAGGTTTATGATAATTCAATTTTTTTACTACTTCAGAAGACAATCCTTTTATAGTATTATAATCACAATCAGCTGACAAAAAGGTATGCTCATTTTTTATTTGTCTATTAATTTCTTCCAATTGTCGTTTAATATAACCTTCATATTTAATTTGATTTTCTATTTGTTCAATAACTTGAAAATCAAAAATTCCTTTGTTAAATTTTTCTAAAAGTTGTAAATCCTTATATTTAATTTCCGGTCGTTTTAATAATTCAATCATACTAATTTCGTGATTTAAATTAATACGATAATATTTACTTAAAAAATTAGAATCAGGTGATATAGGAGATATTTTCAGAGTTTGTAAACGATTAATTTCACTTTTTATATTTGACAACTTTTCATTGTAATGACTCCATCTTAAATCATTTACTAAACCTAACTTTCGACCAATTTCTGTTAGTCGTAAATCAGCATTGTCTTCTCTCAAAAGCAACCTATACTCAGCTCGTGAGGTAAACATTCGATACGGTTCTTCTGTCCCCTTTGTAGTAAGATCATCTATTAAAACACCTAAGTAAGCCTGATCACGTCTAGGAAACCAATGTTGTCTTTCCATTGCATTTAATCCAGCATTTAAACCTGCTAATAATCCTTGTGAAGCTGCTTCTTCATAACCAGTTGTACCATTAATTTGACCAGCAAAAAATAGTCCTTTAATCAACTTACTTTCCAAAGTCAAATTCAAATCTTTTGGATCAAAAAAATCATATTCAACAGCATATCCAGGAGTAATAATTTTAGATTTTTCTAAACCTTTTATAGAAGTCAACAATTTTTTTTGAATATCTAAAGGTAGACTAGTTGAAATTCCATTAGGATATATTTTTAAACTAGATAATCCTTCAGGCTCTAAAAAAATTTGATGTGATTTCTTATCGGGAAAACGAACAACTTTATCCTCAATTGAAGGACAATATCGAGGACCTAAACCTTTTAAAACTCCTTGATATATAGGACTTTTATCTAAATTATTACGTATGATTTCGTGTGTTTTTTCATTGGTATGAGTAAGATAACAAGGTATTTGTTTAGGATGATTTGCAACATCACCTATAAATGAAAAAACTGGAATAGGATTATCACTATTTTGTACAAATAAATCGTTCAAATCAATAGTATTAATATCAATTCTAGGTGGTGTTCCAGTTTTTAACCTATTGACTCGTAAAGATAAATCTCTTAAACGATTAGATAAATCTATAGAAGATTTGTCTCCTATTCTACCAAAAGAATAACTATTTAAACCTATATGTATTCTAGCACCTAAAAAAGTTCCTGTTGCTAATACAACTGATTTTGAAAAAAAATTATTTTCATTTTGTGTTAATACACCTTTAACAGTATAGTTGTTAAAAATTAAATCTTTTACTTCTTCTTCTAGAATTAATAAATTAGATTGTTTTTGTAACAATCTTTTTATATTTTTATGATAAAGAAGTCTATCAGCTTGAGCTCTAGTAGATCTCACAGCAGGACCTTTAGATGAATTTAAAATTCTAAATTGAATGCCAGAATGATCAATTGCTTCAGCCATTATCCCGCCTAGTGCATCAATTTCCTTAACTAAATGACTTTTACCTATTCCACCAATTGCAGGATTACACGATAACACACCTAAATCTGTAATTTTTTGAGTTAATAACAAAGTTTTACAACCTATTCTTGCTGATGCCATAGCTGCTTCAGTACCAGCATGTCCTGCGCCAATTACAATCACATCAAAATTTTTTAAATTAAACATGCAAAAAGACCTTTTAAAACATTTAATAATTTTAAAATCATTAATATAATATATTAAGATAACATATTTTGATAATAAAAAAAAAATATAATAAATATAATCTAAATACTGTCTATTATATTTTAGTTAAAAATAAAAAAAATATAATTATTATTTGTTATTATTATTAGTGAATACTAAACCTGTGGATAA